>NZ_JBHJUW010000053.1:0-50957 GCF_042268205.1 Streptomyces sp. NPDC056160 | reverse complement strand
GGCCGAGACGTCGTCTGTCACCGGACCGCCGAGTGACGCCACGACCGCACGGCGGCGGGGCAAGAGGACGAGCGAGAGGATGAATCGAAGAGTGTCAGCGTCGAGCCGCACGCGCAGTGCGAGAAGCCGGCAGGCCCCACCGGACCGTGCGGCCCAAAGACGCCGATGGCCGCGACCTCGCCGGGCGGCAGCCGCCATCGGCGCAGCCGCCGCCGTGGTGGCTGCGGTAGCCGTGTTCCTGGCCGTCGGCGACGGCTCCGGTCCCACCGGTCCGCGCGCACTGACGTCGGACGAGGCGAACCGGCTGGCGATCACGCGGTTCCGCAACTACGAGGCGCGCGGTCGCGCGGTGACCATCACCGTGCCGGGCACCGCCGGCGGGCTGACCGTCACGGGATCCGTCGACTACCGGGGCAAGCTCGGTTACGGCGTGGTGCGCGGCACCGGGCGCGCCACGTCCAGCGACGGGCTGATCGAATGGACGGCCACCTCGGTGTCGGTCCACCCGATGACGAAGACTCCGGCGTACGCACCCGCGGCGCCGCCCCGATCGGGCTGGTACAGCCGTCCGATGCTGTCGTCCGGCAGCGCCCTGGACAGTTCGCTGACCATCGCGCTCGGTCTCGGCAGCGACCGTCCGGACAACGCCGAACTCCTGCCGCAGAACGGCGCCGCCTGGTGGGGACGGGACCAGGTGGACGGCCATGGCGTGGACGTCATGACCGGGCCGGCCGCCCGCAACCGCTCCGGTACGGCGGGCAACGTGCGTTACTGGGTCGGCTCGGACGGCACCATGTACCGGGTCCGCGTCGGCGTGGGTTCCGAGCCGCAACCCGTGGTCATCGATTTCGACACCCACGAGTACGTTCCGGTCAAGCCGGTGCCGGGAGCCACCCCGGCACCGTAGCCGCAGTTCAGGACGTCTGCACCCGTGCGTTCGAGGCGAGCAGGGACGCCGGCGGCAAGGGGATGCCCGCTGTCTTCGGCAAGGCCGGCACGGCCGGCACGACGGTGGCGCCCGTAGTGGCGGCGTGGGGGAACTGCGGCTGCGGACCAGGCGCCGTGACCTCGGTGAAGGGGATGCCACCGGGCGCTGTCGGCGTCGCCCACCTGCCGGCCGGCGAGGGCGACCCGGCCGGACGCGGACAGGACGCGGTGGTCGCGAGCCGGGCGGGCACCGTGGTCCGCAGATCGTTGCCCCGCAGGCAGTTGCCCCGCCCCCGGGTGGCGGTGGGGAACGTCCAGCCGACGTCGACACCGTTGCCGGTGAACGTGTTGTCCACGATCTGGTTGCCGACCGGGGGTATGTCGGCGGTCGCGGTGATCACCAGCCCGACGTTGCCGTTGCCGGAGATGCGGTTGCGGACGAACTGGTTGTCGCTGCCGCCGTCGATGCCGATGCCGGTGCCCCACCCGCCGTCGGCCTGCTGCGGGGTGGCCCGCTGCTGGTTGGCGGCGATCAGGTTGCCCGCGATGACAGCGCCCTGCTGCGGGAGCAGCTTCTCCTGGTGGTCCGAGTCGGTGGTGAGTCCGACCCGGTTGCCGACCAGGCGGTTGCCGACCACGTACATGTCTCCGCCGGCGTTGGTGCCTTCGTAACCGACCGCGTTGAGTTCGGCGATGTTGTCCCGGACCACGATGCGACAGGGTTTGCACTGTCCGACGTAGATCCCCGAGTCGGCCCCGCCCGACGCGTACGAGTGCTCGATGACACCGTTCTGCGCGGAGAACGCGTAGATGCCGTACAGGCCGTTGCGGGTCGCGGTCACGTACGAGACCAGGAACGACTTCAGGAAGGTGACGGGCTCCTCGCCGGTGTCGTAGCCCCCGCTTCGCCCCGGCAGCCCGGCGGCCGCCTTCGCCGAACCGGTGACCAGGACCCCGTTCTGCGTGTTGTTCTCCACGGTCAGGTTCTCCACGGCCACCCCGGGCGCCGCGACGACGACACCGTTCGGCTGCTGCAACCGTCCGTCGATGACGACCTTGTCCCGGGACACACCGCGAAGAGTGACGCGCGCCGTGTCGATCCTCACCGACTCGTGGTACACCCCCGCAGAGACCAGCACCAGGTCACCGGGCCGGGCCAAGGACACCGCAGCCGAGATCGTCGGGGCATCGGCAGGCACCCGGATCGTCACCTGCGCACCGGCCGGTCGCCGGCCTTCGCCTGATCCGCCGTCACCACCGCCGCACCCGGCCACAAGGGTCAGCGTGACCAGTACCGCCGCCAACACACGAAGAGCTAATCGAGGCATGATCCCAGTCTCGCACGAGGTCCAATTCCTCGCCCAAAACAGGGGGTTGACCGGCAGGCGCTCTCCGGTTGTGGCACTCTGCCCCCATGCACCGACCCGATCACCACCCGTCGCGCCGCACGTTCCTCGATGTCACCGGCGCCGTGGTGGCCGCGGGCCTCACCGCCGGGTGCACAGCGGACGCCGCGCAGCCGGGCCGGCACGCTCCTTCCGCATCGTCCACGCCCGTGACGGTTCCGGCGACGGGCCGGCACCAGGCAGGCGTCACGCTTCCCCAACCGGCCCAGCGCAACCTGCTGGCCGTGGTGGCCGACCTCGATGCCGACGTGGCTCCCGGACCGCTGCTGGCCGAACTCGGCCAGGCCATCCGCGCCCTCGTCGCGGGCACCGACCGGCGGCTGCTGGGCCTGCCGCCGGGCGACCTCACCGTGACCGTCGGCGTGGGCCCCCGGCTGGTGCGCACGGCCGGGGTTTCGCTGCCCGGCGCGATCGACCTCCCGGAATTCTCCCGCGAGCGGATGGACCCGCGAGCGCGCGGCGGCGACCTGCTGATGCAGATCTGCGCCGGCGACGCGCTGCTCCTGCCGGTCGTCGCCGCCGCGCTTGTGGACCAGGCCGGTGAACGCATCCACGAACGCTGGCGGCAGTCCGCACGCCGCGGTGCGAACGTGCCCATGGGCAACGGCCTCACCGCGCCACGGAACCCGCTCGGTTTCATCGACGGCATCGTGGGCCCGCACACGGCCGCCGAGCAAGAACGCGACCTGTGGCTGGCCGGCCCCCCTGCGGTCGCCGGCGGCACCCTTGCCGTACTGCGGCGCATGGAACTCGATCTGCCCCGGTTCGCCGCCCTGTCCGTGGCCGAGCAGGAAGCGGTCTTCGGGCGGCGCCGAGCCAGCGGCGTCCCCCTCTCCGGCGGCACCGTCGCCTCGGGGCCGGAACTCGGCGCCAAGACGGCGGACGGACGCTACGTCGTCCCCGCGGACGCCCATGTGCGCAGGGCCAACCCCGCCGTGGTCGGCACCGGCCTCATGCTCCGCCGCTCCTACAGCATCGACGACCCCGCCCCGGGCCTGCTCTTCATCAGCTTCCAGAACGACCTGCGGACCTTCACCGCCACCCTCACCCACATGGACACCTCCGACGCACTGCTGTCATTCACCACCACAACCGCCGGCGCGACGTTCCTGATCCTCCCCGGCTTCGACCGACAACACCCCCTCGGCTTCCAGCTGTTCCGCTGAACACGCGCCTGTGGCTCCGACCTGATCAGGCGGCCGGCTCGCGGCGGCGCGGACCAGGAAGGAGGGGGAGGAGCAGGTCTCCCAGTGGTCATCGAGACCGACGGTCGCTACCCGCCCCGTGCCGTCCGGCGGAAGGCCGTCGGTGTCGTTCCGGTGCGCTGCCGGAAGAACTTGGTGAAGTCACCGGCCCCGGCGAACCCGAGCTGCTCGGCCACCGCGCCGACGGGGAGCCCGCCGTGGGCCAACTCCCGCTTGGCCTCCAGAACCACCCGTTCATCGACATAACGCTTCGCCGACATCCCGGTGGCCGCCTCCGTGGCCCGGGTGAGGGTACGCCGGCTGTAACCGAGAGCGGCGGCGTAGTCCTCCACCCGCCGGGTGACGGCGAAGTCCCGCTCGACGGCCGTGTGGAAGCGGCGGAACGTCTCGCTCGGCACCGGCCTGCCGGGTTCGGCTGCGTAGGCCGCCGTCAGCCGTTCCACCAGCACTGCCAGCAGGTGCCGCAACACCCTGAGATGCGCTTCCAGCGGCAGCTCCGACGCGGCGTCGTACTCGTACCGCAGGTGGTCCAGAGCCCTCCGCAGCCCCTCGGCAACCGGGCCGGCCGGGCCGAGCGGGCCCCGCGCGAAGGGCGGGTCGGCGACGGTAGCGGCGGTGGTCGCCGCGTCCGGGAAGCCGGGCGGGAAGGCGACCACCACGCCGTCCGCCTCGGGCAGGTCCGGGCCCCAGCGCTGCACCTGTCCCGGCCGGATCCACAGCCAGTCGCCCGCCGCCGGCTCGTACGTCGTGAAGTCCACGGAGACGGTGAGCCGGCCGGAGCGTACCGCGACGAGCTGGTGGAAGGCCGGCCGCAGGGGAGCGTATGGATCGTTGCCGTGCCGCAGCGCGCGCCCGGCCAGCCCCGCCAGATCCATCAGCTCCAGACCGGGCGGCGACCCGGCCGTGTGCCGGAACACCAGCTCCCGGATCACCGGTGAGGAAGACTGTCCGTTTTTGCCCATCGTGAGTCCCGAGCTTACCGCCGTGTGCCATGGCCGCGCTCCTAGGGTGAAGACGTCGGCGCAGGTCAGCGCCGCAGGGGTGAGAGGTGCCGTTGTATGAGACTGATCGTGGGGATCACGGGTGCCACGGGTGCCGTCCTCGGTGTCCGTTTCCTTCGGACACTGGCCGAGCTTCCGGAGGTGGAGTCGCATCTCGTCCTCAGCCGGTGGGCACGCACCACGATCGAACTGGAGACCGGCCTGTCCGCGGACTCGGTCGGCGACCTGGCCGACGTCGTGCACCGCCCGGAGGACCAGGGAGCCGTCATCTCCTCCGGTTCCTTCCGCACCGACGGCATGGTGATCGTGCCGTGCTCGATGAAGACGCTCGCCGGCATCCGCGCCGGCTACGCCGACGGGCTGGTGGGCCGGGCCGCGGACGTCGTCCTCAAGGAGCACCGCCCGCTCGTGCTGGTGCCCCGGGAGACACCGCTGAGCGAGATCCACCTGGAGAACATGCTCGCGCTGTCCCGGATGGGCGTCCGGATGGTGCCGCCCATGCCCGCCTTCTACAACCATCCGCGGACCGTGGACGACATCGTCGACCACCTCGTCGCGCGCCTCCTCGACCAGTTCGACCTGCCCGCCCCGGCCGCCAAGCGGTGGGAGGGCATGCGGGCCGCCCGGGCCCTGCGGCCGGCGTCCTGACGCACACCACGGTCGGCTCCCGTCCCGCTTCCGCAGCAACCTGTCACGGAGTACCCATGCCCTACGACGACCTCCGCTCCTTCCTCGACACCCTCGACCAGGAAGGGCAACTGCTACGTGTCACCGAGGAAGTCCTGCCCGAACCCGATCTGGCCGCCGCCGCCAACGCCACCGGCCGGATCGGGGAAGGCGCCCCCGCCCTCTGGTTCGACAACGTCAAGGGCTTCACCGACGCCCGCATCGCCCTCAACGTGCACGGCTCCTGGGCCAACCACGCGCTCGCCCTCGGGATGCCCAAGCACACCCCGGTCAAGGAGCAGGTGGCCGAGTTCGCCCGGCGCTGGGACGCCTTCCCCGTACCGCCCGAACGACGCGAGGACGCGCCGTGGCGCGCCAACAGCCAAGAGGGCGGCGACATCGACCTCTTCTCCGTGCTGCCCCTGTTCCGTCTCAACGACGGCGACGGAGGCTTCTACCTCGACAAGGCCGCCGTGGTCTCGCGCGACCCCGAGGACCCCGAGAGCTTCGACAAGCAGAACGTCGGCACGTACCGCCTCGAGGTCGTCGGCCGCAACCGGCTGGCCATCCAGCCCGTCCCCGTCCACGACGTCGCCCTGCACCTGCGCAAGGCCGAGGAGCGGGGCGAGGACCTGCCCATCGCCATCACCCTCGGCAACGACCCGGTGATGGCGATCGTGGCCGGCATGCCCATGCGCTACGACCAGAGCGAGTACGAGATGGCGGGCGCCCTGCGCGGCGCGCCCGTGCCGATCGCCACCGCCCCGCTCACCGGCTTCGACGTGCCCTGGGGCTCGGAGGTCGTGATCGAGGGCGTCGTGGAGAGCCGCAAGCGCCAGATCGAGGGGCCCTTCGGAGAGTTCACAGGACACTACTCCGGTGGCCGCCGGATGCCCGTGATCCGCGTCGACCGGGTCTCCTACCGCACCCGCCCGGTCTTCGAGTCGCTCTACCTGGGCATGCCGTGGACCGAGTGCGACTACCTGGTGGGACCCAACACCTGTGTCCCGCTGCTGAAGCAACTGCGCGCCGAGTTCCCCGAGGTCCAGGCCGTCAACGCCATGTACACGCACGGCCTGCTGGCGATCATCTCCACCGGGAAGCGCTACGGCGGTTTCGCCAAGGCGGTCGCGATGCGCGCCATGACGACCCCGCACGGGCTGGGGTACATCACCACGGTCATCGTGGTCGACGAGGACGTCGACCCCTTCGACCTGCCCCAGGTCATGTGGGCCGTGTCCGCGAAGGTCAACCCGTCCGGCGACGTGCTGATCATGCCCAACCTGCCGGTCGTCGAACTGGCGCCCGCCGCGCAACCCGCCGGTATCACCAGCAAGATGATCATCGATGCCACCACCCCGGTCTCCCCGGACGTACGCGGCAACTTCTCGACGCCGGCGAAGGACCTGCCCGAGACGCGCGACTGGGTGACCAGGATCCAGGGCCTCATGGCCGCACGCGGCTGAGCCACCTGGCGCCCCAGCGCCCCTCCGCGCCCTTCCGCGCCCTTCCGCGCCCTTCGCGCACCCGACACCCCGACCTCCGACCTCCGAGAAGGAGATACCGCATGACCGAGTGCCCCCGCTGCGCCTTCGGGACCATCGAGACGCTGCACTCCTCGCCCGTCCCCGGCGTCTGGGACGTCCTGCAGTGCCGACGCTGCCTGTACACCTGGCGCACCACCGAACCCGCCCGCCGCACCCGACGCGAGGCCTACCCCGAGCAGTTCCGGCTGACCCCCGAGGACATCGAGGCCGCCTCCGAGGTTCCGACGGTGCCGCCGCTGCGCACTGTGGCCTGAGAGGCGTACGGCACTCGTTCGCCCGGGTCCGGCAACGGGTGTGCCATGAACACCACCTGCCGGCAGGGATCTTCGTGATCCTGACCAAGGGCCTCGCCCGGGCTTGCCTCCTGGTCCAGGCCCAGGGCCTGCCCGGTGGCACCCGGGCCGCGGACGCCGCCGCCCGCCCGCACACCTGGCTGGTGTGCGGGCGGGCGGTCTGCTGAGGCCCCGGACCGATCAGGCGCAGTACCGGCCGTTGCCGTCGGGCCCGCCGCCCAGGGCGGTGGCCGACACACCGCACGGCGAGAAGATCTCCGTGCGGGTGTTGTAGCCCTCCGCCTGGAGCACGAAGTTCTTCGTCGCGGCCGTGGAGGTACCGAGGGGGAGGGTCCAGGTGTACGTGTAGCCGCTGACGGTGACCGGTACGGTCGCCACCGGCGTCCACGACCAACTCCCGTCGTACACCGTACTGGCGTAGCGGTAGAGCGTGGTGCCCTCCACCATGTAGTCCGCGCAGACGAAATTCCACGCGTTGTAGTTGATCGGCCAGGCGGGCGCGTCGCAGCCCGTTCCGTCGCCCGACCAGACGTACAGGCGGTGGAACGAGTACGGGACCAGGAAGTCCGCCGAATAGGTCGTGGACGACGCCGACGCGGACACGCTCACACCGCTGACCGTCTTGCCGCCCGGCAGCGACATGGTCGTGACGGTGACGGGGGCGGAGTAGCCGGAGGCGTCGCCGTTGGCGGCCCGGGCGCTCACGGCGATGCCGTATGCCTTGCCGCCCGGTGTCAGTCCGCCGACCGTCGCAGTCGTCATCGTCCCGGGCAGCTTCAGCACGTGCGAGCCCACTTCGAGCTCGTACTGGGCGGCACCGCTGACGGGCGACCAGGTGAGCGTGGCGGAGGTGTAGTCCGACTTGGTCACCTTCAGAGCGGCCGGCGCGGCCGGCGTGCTGCCACCGGTGGTGTAGGCGTCGGCAGGGGCGACGCTCGGTGAGCCGCCCTCGACCGCGCCCTGCTCGGCCGTCCAGTAACTGCCGGCCGGCAGCGTGTCGTAGGGGTTGGAGAGGGTGTCGTCGGTGATGTCGACATACCCCGCTCCGCGCTCCTCGGCCTTCTTGGCCACCGCCTGGACCTGGTCCGCGGGGGTGTCGTAGATGATGTGCCAGATCTCCGAGGGGCTCTTCGGTGTCCAGCCCAGGTTCTGGTAGCCGGAGCCGACGTAACCGGCGTAACTGCCCTCGTAGGTGAGCAGCACATCGGCGGTGCCCTCGTAGCACTGCGGCACGATCGCGCCCGGGTTGAGCACGGTCATCGCTCCCGGGTGGGCGCGCTTCACGTAGTTGTTGATCTCGTGGTACCAGGTGGGCACCTCGTTGCCGGTGCCGCACTCGTTGTAGCCGTCGTCGAAGAAGATGCCGCCCATGGCGCTGCCGTAGAGGCTGTACCAGGCGTTGATGTCCTCCTCGATCTGCATGATCCAGTCGGCGGCGGCCTTCGAACCGAGTCGGGTGGCGCGGTTGTCGGCCAGCCCCATGTACCCGGTGTCGACATAGCCGAGCACCTTCTTGCCGGACGCGGCGGCCCGGTCGATCACACGGGCCCAGGAGGAGTCGGCCGCCGAACCCGGCCCGTTGAGCACATTGGCCACCACGACGGTGGTCTTGTCGGAGGGCGAGGCGATCAGCCGGTCCCACGCGGGGTCGGTGGGATAGATGTACGAGGCGACGGCGATCTGCTGCTCGCTGGTTCCGGTGTTGAGCCCTCCCCAGTCCCGCATCGCCTCGTTGAGGAGTTCCTCCAGCTCGGTCATCTGGTCTCCGACGGCCCGCGCGCCGTCACCGACGGTACTGCCGAACCGGGAAGTGAGCCCCGGGGCCTGCGCCTTCAGCCAGTTGCCGAAGTTCTTGAAGGCCGTGGCGAGGTTGGCCTTCGCCCACGGCGCCAGGTACTTCTCCCAGGTGTAACCGCCGGCCAGTCCCAGCAGACCGGCGATGATGATGTCCCGGGTCGCCTGGGGCGTACCCAGGTCTTTGTCGAAGCCGTGCTTCACGATCATCGTCACCATGGCGGTCACCGTGGTCTGCAACGGGGTGCAGACCAGGGGGATGATCGCGGCACCCACACCGGAGGCCGTCAGGCCCCCGATGCACAGCACTCGCAGTCCGTAGCCGGCGGCCCAGCCGATGACCGTGGAGGCGACCCATGCCCAGAAGCCGCCGGTGGCTTCGACCTCGGCGGCGGGAACGGTGACGGTGAAGCCGTCACCGCCGGAGGTGGCGGCCACCGTGCCGTCGAAACTCGGCCAGTCCGAGGTGTCGATCGCGGCACCGTTGACCGAGTCCGCCGCGATGTCCTGCTTGATCGCTTCGCCCAGCCCGCCGTGGTCGGCTATCTCCGCCTGCATCTGCGGGACGATGTCGCGCAGGGTGGCCGGGTCAGCGCCGATGTCAGAGGCCTTCAGAGTGAGAGCGAAGTCCCCGCTCGACGTGGTGGCCGTGGTGATCGCCGAGGCGACATCGGCCGCCGACCTCGCCGACGTCGCCGCCTGAGCGGTCTGCACCGACGTGAGAAGGCCACCGAGTATCGCCACGGCCACCGTGAGGGCGACCAACGGCCGCCGCACGCTGTGGCTGTCCCGCCGACGGGCCGGACCGCCGGGACCGGCGTACCGCGGTAGTGAAGCCGCGAATACCGCGGCCTTTGCCACCCATGTGCAGGAGATTCTCAGAAATGTGCGCACCTTGGTGCAGCTCTCCCTGGAATGAGAAGGAATCGGTGACCGTCGCCTGTCGGGCGGCGGTCACCGATGGAAGACCTTGTCAGTCAAGAGGAACCAGGAAGCCCGGGCTGGGACGGTCGGTGAATTCCTCCTTCCGGTACGACGTCCTCCGGGTGATCACCAAGTGTGGGTGCGCATCAACCGCTGCATATCGCGCCGTGAGGCAGGACGTGGTGACGCCGGGAGCGGACAGGGGCGCGGCGTGGTCCCACGTTCCTGCGCCCGGTTGCGGGGCGGATGGTGTCAGGGGCTGGGGACGCGCAGGAAGCCTTCGGTGTACTGTGCGCGCCCGAAGCCGGACGACCAGTCCTGAGGCCCGTTCTCGACGATGTCGATGAAGACGTCCTGGCCGCCGACGCCGAGGGGTTCCAGCTGCTCGGCGACGGCCTCGAAGACGCGTTGCTCGACCTCGGTGGCGCGTCCCGACTGGGTGAAGATCTGGATCATCACCAGCCGGCCGGTGCGTGCGAAACCGAGGCCGGCATCGAGGGCGATGACGTGATCCGCGTCGTGCTCGGTGACGACTGGAACCTGTCCCGCTCGGGGATGTCCAGCACGCGTGCCGCCCCGGCGTGCAGGACGGCCGCGTCGATGTCCGGCACCCGGCGGGAGATCTCCGCGACAGTGCGGATCGAGGCGTTGTCGCCGCTGACGTAGACGGTGGGAAGGCCCTGCCCGGACAGCACGAATCCGGTGACTTCGCCGTTGACGTTCCCGTCGGCGTCGCGCTCGCCGTCCTCGGGGCCGTGGACCGCGGGGAGCGCCGGCACGGTCACACGGGCTGCGGTCTTGAAGGGAGTCCGCAGGGTCTGCATGGTGTGGTCGGGGTGGACGGGCTGGCCGGAGTCGGCCCGAGCAGCGGGAGCACCTGAATCACTTGCAGATGAGGACGCTGTCGCAGTAACCGATTCCCTTGGGGACAGGCGCAGTGTGGGGGAGGTCTTTCCGGCTGTTCAGAATGTAATACCCGTCGGCCGGTCCGGCACCCGCCCCGATGACGATCATCGTTTGCTCGCCCATCTGTTCGTGCGTGGGGGTGACGACAGATTCGTACAGCGCATTGAAGAGGTTGTACTGCTGGAAGCTGTCGACGTGGACCACGCGGTAGCTCCGCGGGTCCGGCTGCGGTGGATTCTTCTCCTCGTCCACGCCGGTGACCGTGGTCAACCGGTTGGGCCAGCTCTTCAGATCCCCGGCGACCGTGCCCGCTTGACGGGCTTTGTCGAGCTCGGCTTTCACCCCTTGGCGTACGGCGGACATGTGGATGTGCAACTGGTCGTGGGAGCGGGACCCGGCCGCGTTGATCCCCAGCCCGACAGTCCCCCATCGCGGTTTTGAGAACCAGTAGTCGGATCGCTCCACAGCTATCTGCCAGTAGTTGTTTCTGGCGAATGCGCCGGATATGAGGGCCGGGCACTCGATCCCTCTGATGCGATCGGTGGGAACGAGGAGGTATCCCTTTTTTCCTTTGGACACCAGCCAGAAGGTGCCGACCGGCCTCTCTTGGCACTCCCAAGCCATTTTCCACAGGGAGTCCGGGTCACCGGGGTCTCCGCACAGGACGTCGGACGGTGCGGTGAGGGTGTTCTTCCCATGCTCGCCGGTCATGGCAGCACCTTTCGGGGTGATCGAGCGGCAAGTGGCGTGCCCGGCGGGGAGCGTCCTCGGGCCGGTCCTGTTCAGAGGGATCAAGGCATCCGCTGCCGCCCCGGTCGAAGGGACTTCGCGGGTTGCCTGCGCTGCCGGTCCGCTGTGGCCGGGCGCCGGTGCAGACGGCGTCGTGCTGCCTCGGGAGCGTGACTCACTGCCTCAGGGCTTGACTTCGAGCCGTACCACCACCGTGTCACCAACCCCGAGGCGGCGCATCTGCTGTTGCGACGACGGTCCGCGGGTGGGGTCGAGCGAGGCCGCCGCTGTGGCCTGAGGCCGTCGCTGGTGGAACCAGCGTGCCACCCAGGAGTGCCAGGTGACGCCGACCCCGGGCGTGCTGCCGGCCTGCTGACGACATCGACGGCGACGGCGACGAAGGCGGGTGGTGTCGGCGGTGGCAACCCTCGCTCCTGGTGCCGCATCCCATGGCAGCCGTGCCGCGCAGGGCGGACAGTGGAAGCAGGCGCACGGAGAAGCGAGATGATCATGGACCGTTACCCGCCCATCGCCGACCACGGACTCGTCGGCGACCTGCAAACCGCCGCTCTGGTCTCCTCCCGGGGGGTCGTCGACTGGTTCGCTGCTCCCCGGTTCGACTCGCCCAGTGTCTTCGCCGCCCTGCTCGACCACGACCGCGGCGGCCACTTCCTGTTCGCGCCGGAGCACGAGACCACCACCTGTAAACAGCTGTATTACCCCGACACGGCAGTGCTGGTCACGCGTTTCATGTCGCCGGACGGTGTCGGTGAAGTCTTCGACTGCATGCCACCGGATCGCACCGGCACTCCCACTGACGAGCATGTGCTGATACGCGGTGTGCGGGCGGTGCGCGGCACGGTGCGCTTCGCTCTGGAGTGCCGTCCGCGCTTCGACTACGGCCGGGCCACGCACCGTCTCGACCTGCGGGACGGCACCGCCACGTTCCGGGCACCGGACGTCACTGCCCACCTGCAAGGCACCTTCCCCCTCCAGCGCGACGGCACGGACGTGCGGGGTACGGTGACCTTGAGAGCGGGCGAGGTGGCCGCGGCGGTCTTCACCGTCGGCGGGGCCGATCTCGCGACCCCACCGCCGCTCACCCCGCAGGGGGCGATGGAGCGCTTCTGGGAGGTCGTGGACTTCTGGCAGCGCTGGGTGCACTCCTCCCGGTACCACGGCCGCTGGCCGGGTGTCGTGCACCGCTCGGCGATCACGCTCAAACTGCTCACCTACGCACCCACAGGCGCTCCGGTCGCCGCGGCCACCATGGGGCTGCCCGAGCAGATCGGGGGCGAACGCAACTGGGACTACCGCTACACCTGGGTCCGGGACGGTTCCCTGTCCGTGCGTGCCCTGCTCGACCTGGGGTTCGCCGAGGAGGCGGCCCAGTTCACCCGCTGGATGGGCGATCGCCTCCAGGCCCGGGAGGGCGTGGACGACGAGCCGCTGCAGATCATGTACCGGGTCGACGGGGACCCCCAGGTGCCGGAAGAGATCCTCTCGCACTTCGAGGGCTATCAGGGTTCGTATCCGGTGCGGCTGGGGAACGCCGCGGCCGATCAGCTGCAACTGGACATCTACGGGGAGGCGCTCTACGCCTTGTCGGAGGGACACGATGTGGCCCAGGGAGGCAGCTACCACGGCTGGAAGAACCTGGCGCGGACGCTGGACCGGCTGGCCGATTCCTGGGACCGCCCCGACGAAGGCATCTGGGAGACACGCGGTGGGCGCCAGGACTTCACCTTCAGCCGGGTGATGGAATGGACGGCCTTCGACCGGGGGTTGCGCCTGGCGAGAGAGCAGAGCCGTCCCGCCGACGTGCCGAGATGGACCGCCGCTCGCGACGCGATCCTCGAACAGGTGATGGAGCGGGGCTGGAGCGAGAAGCAGCAGGCCCTCGTGCAGCACTACGGGAGCGAGGTCCTGGACGCTTCGCTGCTGCTCATCCCGCGGGTCGGGTTCCTGGCGCCCAGGACGGCCAGCTGGCTGTCGACCCTGGACGCGATGGAACGCACGCTGGTGTCGGACAGCCTCGTCTACCGCTACGACCCCACGGCCTCCCCGGACGGACTCCGGGGCTCCGAGGGCACCTTCAGCCTCTGCACCTTCCTCTACGTGGATGCCCTCGCCCTCGCCGGCCGGACGCGTCCGGCGCGCTACGCCTTCGAGAAGATGCAGACCTACGCCAACCACGTCGGCCTGTTCGCCGAGGAGATCGGTCCCAGCGGCGAGCAGTTGGGCAACTTCCCGCAGGCTTTCACGCACCTGTCGCTGATCATGGCCGCCACCACCTTGGACGACGCCCTCGATCAGCAGCGGGACTGAGTGGAGCGACCCGGAACTTTCCGAGCGCAGGCCGACGTCTGGCCATGACGGTGCAGTGAGGTATGCCGCCGGGGAAACGCGGCAACGCCCCCCAGCCACCTGCCTGGCCGCCTCGATCCCGCGCAGCAGCACGCTTCCCTCGGGGCGATCACCCGCAACATGTGCGTCCGAGGTCGTATGGCCGACTTTGTGCCGTCGGTTGACGGGGGTCGTCTCGGTCTATTACGTTCCGATGCGAATCGGAATGTTATTGAACGGTGTCAGAGGAGGTCGCGTGGAAGCGGTTGTGGTGCAGGAGTCGGGAGAGCTTTCCGTGAGGGACGTGCCGCGGCCCGTGCCTGGTCCGGGCCAAGTGCTCGTCCAGGTGGAGGCGATGGGGATCGGCTACGTGGACGTCATGGCCCTACGAGGTGACTACGGTGGCTTTCCCGGCGTGGGCGCTGTGCCCGGCATGGAGATCGCGGGCCGGGTGACGGCACTGGGGCCGGACGTGCCGGAGGAAATGGTCGGCCGACGGGTCTTCGCCCTGCTACCCCGGTTCGGCGGCTTCGCCCGCCTGGCCGTCGCCGACGTCGGCCAGGTGCTGCCGGCCGCGGCGGACTGGTCCGCGAGGGACACGGTCGCGCTGGGCATCAACGCACTCGTCGCCGAGACGGCACTTGAACGGGCGGGAGTCTCCGCCGGGGAGCGTGTGCTGATCCGCGGTGCGGGCGGAGGCATCGGCGTGCTGGCCACACAGATCGCACGTGCACGCGGGGCGGAGGTCACGGCCGTCACCTCCTCCGAGGTCCGGGGCGAGCTGCTGCGTTCCCTGGGCGCCGCGCACCTTCTCGACCGGACGGCTGCCGCCGCCACGCTCCCCGAGTCCGCCTACGACATCGTGGTGGACACGGTGACCGGCCCCGACCTCGGCAGGTACCTCGGGCTCCTGCGGCCCAACGGACGCTACGTCCTGTGCGGAGCGGCGGGCGGCCCTCCGGGGCCGGACGCCTTCGCACCGCTGCTGAGGGACTTCCACAGGTCGCCGGCCCTGTTCGCCCACAGTCTCCGCTCGGCGACAGCGGAGGAACTGGCCCGTTCCTGGGAGCGGATCGAGGCGCTGCGTGCGGCCGGTCACCTCTCGGCTGTGATCGACCGGACGCATCCGCTGGCGGAAGCGGCTCGCGCCGTGGCGCACGTGGCGGAGGGCAGGCCCTTCGGAAAGGTGGTGCTGATGTCCCGATAACCTTGTACGGCAGCAGCAGCGGGAAAGGGACCCAGGAAAGCGGTATGGCGCGTACGCGGGACGAACGGATCGACCATGCCGTGCTGACCGCGGTCTCGGAGCTCCTTGAGGAGTACGGCTATGGGGCGTTGACCATGGAGGCCATCGCCGCCAGGGCCGGCACCAGCAAGCCCGCCATCCGTCGCCGCTGGAAGAGCCAGAAGCATCTCGTCGTCGACGCCCTGGCGCACGACCGGGTCGGCGTCGTCAGTATCGATACGGGCTGTACCGTCTGTGACGTCGTCGGACACCTCGAGGCGCTGCGCCGGGGGTTGACCGAGCCGAGGTTCGGGCGCCTGCTTCCCGCGCTCGTGGCGGACATCGCCGACGACCCGGAACTCCACGCCCGTTTCCTCAGTGTCGTGTGGGAACCCCGCAGAGAGGCGTGCCTGCGGTCCCTGCGCAAGGCGGAAGAACGGGGCGACCTCCGACCCGGCCTGGACGCCGACCTGGTACTGGACCTGTTCGCGGCCCCGGTCGTCTTCCGCACGCTTTTCGGGCACCGTCCCCTCGCACCGGATTTCGTCGAGGAGATCGCACACGCCGTTCTGAGGGGCGTGGGAACCGGCGTCGATCACCGTTGCGCGGAGGCTTGAGGCGGTGTGACAAGTGCTGCTCGCGCCCGGCGAGGCAGTGCTCGCACTCCCGGCAGGAGTCGACCACGCAGCCGATGCCGACGCGCGGAGCCGGCGCCGTACCGGATGGGCCGTGCGGCACTGGCGGTGGGGTTGACGGGTTGAGCGTGCGCCCCAGACCTCCGATGACAGGCACCCTCGCGAATTGCGGCTCGAAGGCCCAGCGGCACCAACCAGACCCTTACGGCGGGGCCGATGCCTGGGGCCGGGCCGGCCGGGCAGAAGGGTCGGTGCCCGGCCCGGCTGCGGGCATCGCCGAGGATCTCGTCCCGCGCTGGATGAGCGTCCACAGCGGCCCTCGGCCCGGCCCACCAGGTGCTCGCACACCGTTCCCCTTCGGCGGCTTCCGCCAGGCGTGCTTCCGCCCTGTCCAGTGGCTCGGCTCCCATCGTCGGCCGGGTGTTCGACGGGGTGCCCGGCAGCCAGCACGCCAGGGCGACCAGGTGCGCCGCCGGTTTGTCGTACGCGATTCATGCCGTCTGAAGCAGTCGCTCGGGTACCGCTCCCGCTTCATGCCCCGCATCTCGACATGGACGTGCCCGGCAGGCGGCCCTGCGTGACGATCAGTACCACGATCGAGCGATCACGAACCGAGGAAGATCGCACTTCACGTCCACCGAGACCGAGAAATCCGTACGCCGCGCCGGGACCGAGCGGTTCAGCCGCCGGTGGCGAACCCGGGGAAGAGGGTCATGCCGCCATCCACGTAGAGGGTGGTGCCGACCACGTAGTCCATGAGGTCCGAGGCGAGCCCGGCGACCGCGTGGGCGATGTCCTCCGGATCGCCGACGCGCCCGTAGGGAATCAGCTGCAGCAGTTCCTTCTCCGCGTCGGGGGTGGTCCAGGCGCTGCGGTTGATGGGCGTCTTGATGGCTCCGGGAGCGACTGCGTTGACCCTGATCCTGTGCGGTGCGAGTTCCTGGGCCAGCGTCTCCATCATCATCTGCACGCCGCCCTTGGAGGCCGCGTAGTTGACGTGCCCGGCCCACGGGATGAGCTGGTGCACCGAGCTCATGCAGATGATCTTCCCGGCCGCGCGCGACACCTCGGGGACGACTCCCCTCCTCAGGAACTCCTTCGTCGCTTCCCGGGCGCACAGGAACTGGCCGGTGAGATTGACGTCCAGCACCTTCTGCCACTGGGACATCGTCATCTCGGTGAACGGAGCGTCGCGCTGCAGCCCGGCGTTGGCCACGAGGATGTCGATGGTGCCGAACTCCGCCACCATCCGGTCGATCATCGCGACGACCTGGTCCTCCTGGGAAACGTCCGCCTCGTACGCCATCGCGCGCACGCCGAACCCCGTGATCTCCTCGACCACCTGCTCGGCCTCTTCACTCCCGGCGACGTAGTTCACGACCACGTCGGCCCCGGCGCGCCCCAGGCCGATGGCCGTCGCCTTGCCGATGCCCGAGTTCGCGCCGGTGACAAGGGCCTTCTGGCCCTTCAGAAGGTGTGAGGGTATGACGCCCTGAGGGGCTCGCTGAGTCACGCTCACGCCGGTTCTCCTTCTCGACTGGCTGCCCCCGAACTCGTGTGAGCCCGGTCGGCTCCTGTCGCCACCGAACCACCCCTGCCCCCACGGCACACGCCGGGTTCGGGCGGATTGCGCCGAACGGTCGAACGCGACCGGGCCCCCGGCGGCGCCGGACTCCGACGCCGATCCGCGCAACCGCCCTTCCCGGGGTGCGGGCGAGGTGCGAAAACGCTAGGCTTTTTCGCAGTTAGGTCAGTATTTCCCAGGCGGTTTCACCCGCCGGTCGCCTTGTACGCGATGACCATCAGCATCTGTGGCGACCAGACGATCGCGGTGCAACTCCTCGCTTCCGCGGATCTGAGCACCTCGCTTCCGCCGAGCTGAGCAACGGCTGCATCCCCTCGCTCTCGCCGTCTCGCGCTTTCCGCGCCTCTCGCGTGCCGGGCGCGGTGTGCTCATCGCGCACCGAGTGGCACCGGTTTCCGGGGCCGCGGCTTGTGATCCCTGCGGAGGCCGGGATGAGAGTTGTCGTCGATCTTTCCCGATGCGAAGGATATGCGCAGTGCGCCTTCCTGGCTCCGGAGGTGTTCCGGATGCACGGCGAGGAAGCGCTGATGTACGACCCGAGCGCGGACGACGCCCGGCGCGAGCAGGTGCTGCGCGCCGCGGCGGCCTGCCCGGTCCAGGCGATTCTGGTCGACCAGTTGGAGGGACGGGCCTCGTCGGCGGAGGCGGCGGCGCCATGACCAGTGCCGACAATCTGCAAGCGTTCAAGCGTGACGGCCGCATCGTGGTCGTCGGGGCGTCACTGGCGGGACTGTGGGCCGCGGAGACACTGCGCGACGAGGGTTTCACCGGCTCACTGACCATGATCGGTGACGAACGGTGCGAACCCTACGACCGGCCTCCCCTGTCCAAGCAGGTACTGACCGGGTGGGTGCCGGCCGAGAACACCGCACTGCCGCGCCGTCGCGACATCGATGCGCAGTGGCTGCTGGGAGTGCCTGCCAGCGGGCTGGACCTGGCGGCCAATCAGGTGCGTCTCGCCGACGGACGCGCCGTGCCCTTCGACCGGGTGCTGATCTCCACCGGTGTCCGGGCCCGGCCGTGGTTCGTCGAGAGTGAGGCGGCTCTGGACGGGGTCTTCGTCGTGCGGACGCGCGAACACGCCGCGGGCCTGCAACGAGCCCTCGCCGCCGGGCCCTCCCGGGTGCTGGTCATCGGCGCGGGGTTCACCGGGTCCGAGATCGCCTCAGTCTGCCGCGAGAGGGACATCCCGGTGACCGTCGCCGAACTCGCGCCGGCCCCGCTGGTCGGCGCACTCGGTGCCATGATCGGCCAGGTCGCGGCGGACATGCAGCGCGAGCACGGTGTCGACCTGCGCTGCGGTGTCAAGGTCACCCGGCTGGAGGGCGACGCGCAGGGACGTCTTCGCCGCGCTCACTTCGACGACGGCACCACCATCGACACCGACGTGGCGGTGGTCGCCCTCGGTGGCATCCGCAACACCGAGTGGCTGCACGGATCGGGGCTCGCGGCTGGTGTCTGGGGGATCGCCTGCGACACCGGCTGCCGCGCCCTCGACCTCAACGGCCTGGTCACCGACGACGTCTTCGCCGCCGGGGACGTGGCACGCTGCCCGAACCCCATCTACGAGTACCGGCTCATCTCGCTGGAACACTGGGCCAACGCGGTGGAGCAGGCCGAGGTGGCGGCGCACAACATGGTCAGCGGCCAGGCGGACCGGTGGCCCCACCTGTCCATCCCGCTGTTCTGGTCGATCCAGTTCGGGGTCAACATCAAGTCCGTCGGCGTGCCGACCTTCGCCGACGAGGTGGTCGTCACCCAGGGATCAGTGCCCGAGCACCGCTTCGTCGCCGCCTACGGCTACCACGGCCGCGTCACCGCGGCAGTGAGTTTCAACAACGCGAAGTGGCTGGACCACTACCGCCGGCTCATCGAGACGGCCGCGCCCTTCCCGCCTCCCTCGGCCACGCCCGACCAGCCCGCCGACATGAAACCGGTGCCCGTCGACTTCCCCGGCCCGACCCTGCTCGCCCAGGGCGCCACCGTGGTCGTCACCGGCCACAACCCGAGTGAGCGGCGCGTCACGGCCGCGTACCAGCACCGGTAGGAGGGAGAGCGAGATGACCGCGACCGGGACGACCGGAACGCTCCGACGGATCCTCGACTACTCCTCCCGGGCCGACCCGTACCCGCTGTACGCCGAACTGCGCGAGACGCCCGTGGCCAGGCAGGAGGACGGCACCTACGTCATCAGCACCTACCGTGAGATCACGGACATCCTGCACAATCCCCACCTGAGCTCGGACACCCGCAGTCTCTGCCGTCCGCCGGCCGGGATCGAGGCACAGGCCACGCCGGCGTTCATCAACCTCGACCCGCCCGAACACGACCGCCTGCGCCGTATGGCGATGCGCCACTTCGGCCCCCCGCACACCCCGGGGCTCCTGGCCGGCATGGAACCCGCGCTGGCCGCCATCGTCAGTGGTCTGATCGACGACTTCGAGGGGAAGGAGCGGATCGACATCGTCGACGACTTCGCCTACCCGTTCCCCGTCGCCGTGATCTGCCACCTGCTCGGTGTGCCACGCGAGGACGAACCGAAGTTCCACGTCTGGGTGGACGACCTCATCAACTCCATCGACTACGACCCCAGAACCGACCCGAAGGAGAAACTGGACAAGGGCCAACAGGCCCGTAAGGACCTCCGCGAGTACCTCGGCGGCCTGCTGGAGCGACGTCACGGACGGCCCGGCGACGACCTGCTGTCACGGCTGGCCAACGACGACGGACCCGACGGCCGGATGACCGACGACGAGATCGTCGCCACCGCGAACCTGTTGCTCATCGCCGGCCACGAGACCACCGTCAACCTCATCACCAACGGCATGCTGACGCTGCTGCGCCACCCCGAGGTGCTGCGGTGACTGCGCGACGATCCGGACCTGGTCGTTCCCCTGGTCGAGGAACTGCTCCGTTACGAACCGCCCGTGCACATCATCCCCTGGCGGGCGGCGTACAACGACATGACCGTCGCCGGCACCGTCATTCCCCAGGGTTCGCAGATCATGCTGATGCTGGCCTCGGGCAGCCGCGATCCGGACCGCTTCCCCGAGCCCGACCGCTTCGACCCCGACCGGCGTGACAACCAGCACCTGGGGTTCGGCAGCGGCATTCATCTGTGCTTCGGCGGCCCGCTGGCCCGGCGGGAAACCCAGATCGCGCTGACCGAGCTGGTGCGCCGCCTGGACCGGCCCACGCTGGTGGCCGACCCCCCACCGTACCGGCGCAGTCCCGTGCTGCGCGGGCCGATCCATCTGCACGTCGAGCGGAGTGGTGGTCAGCATGCCTGCCGATGACATGAGTGCCGCCGGCCCGGCCTGGCGGTGCACACGATCCCTCCACCCCTGAGGAGGCCGCCGTGGGTCACGCCGTCGGGGACGTACTCGGTCTGGCAGCCGGTGTCGCGATCAGCCCGCTCCCCATCGTGGCGATCATCCTCATCCTCGCCACCCCGCAGGGACGGGTGAACGGCACCCTGTTCGCGCTCGGGTGGTTCCTGGGCCTGGCGGCCCTCGGCGCGATCATGCTCGCCGTGGGGGGCCCTGGCGGGGCGGCCACGCACAAGCACCCCGCCACGTGGGTGGGGACTCTCAAACTCGCACTCGGCGTGCTGCTCGTCCTGTTCGCCGTCCGGCAGTGGCTACGGCGGCCCCGGGACCCCTCACAGGCGCAGTTGCCGAAGTGGATGGCGGCGATCGATCATTTCACCCCCGCCAAAGTCCTCGGCCTCGGGCTCCTGCTCTCCGCGGCCAACGCGAAGAACGCCCCCCTCACCATCGCCGCCGGCGCCTCGATCAGCTCAGCCGGAATCTCCGTGCCGCAACAGATCGGGTCCCTCGCGATCTTCGTGGTCATCGCCTCGCTCGGGGTCCTCGCGCCGCTGGCCGTCTACCTCTGCCTGGGAGAACGGGCCAAGAGCATCCTCACCGGCTGGCGGAACTGGGCCGCGCGGCACAACACTGCGGTCATGGCCGCTCTCTTCTTCGTGCTCGGACTCAAACTGTCCGGCGACGGGATCAGCGTGATCGCATCCTGAGGACTCCGCCGACGGGCAGCCGCAAGGAGGCCCCTGCAAGCAAGACAAGAGTCCCAGAGGGACGTGCTGGGATGTCCTTCCGGCCCACGGCAGGACGCTCAGGTGGGCAGGGGCTGTGCGTTCGAAGGGTCTCGCGGGCGACGGGCGGCGGCTCGCCGCAGGCCACCGCGACGCCTTCGGCGTGAAGCGGCTGCGCACCGGACTGCTGCTGTCGTGGTCCGGGTTCTGTGCATCGTCAGCCTGGTCAAGGAACTCACCTACGTCCACTCCGAGCGGTCTCGCTTCCCGCGGCGTCGATCACGACGTCGTAGACACCTGCTGCCGGGCCGACTTCGAGGCGTTCCGCCGCAATCCGCTGGTGTGTGTGGCGTACCTCGATGTCGACCTCGTAGCCGCGCTGCCGGGCCGCGGCCGCGGCCAGCAGTCCGATGCTGCCGCCGCCGACGACTGCCACCCGTTCCCCTGGCGTGAGCGCCGCGCTGCGGACGCCGTGCCAGGCCACTGCCGCCGGCTCCACGAGGCAGGCGTCGCCCACGTCCAGGCCGTCCGGAAGCGGGACGAGCATGTCCTCGCGGACCGTCACGGCGTCGCACATGCCACCGTCCCTGAATATCCCGAGCGTTCCATGCACCGGGGCGTCGCACCGCTGGACATGACCGGAGCGGCATTGGGCGCACTCGCCGCAGTAGACCGTGGGCTCGACGGCGTAGCCCCGGCCGTCGGCGGTCGTGCCGGTGAACTCGTGACCATAGGTGTACCCCTGGGCGCCGCCGGCCGCGAAGTTCACGTCGGTCCCGCAGATGCCCGCCGAGGCGACGGCGAGGCGACGCGGTGACCTTCCCTCTCCTCGTCCAGCACGCCGACACCCTCGCGGAGGTCACCGGCGACGAGGAGTTCGAAGTCGGCCTCAACGCCTTGCTGACCGGGTTCCGCGTCCTGATCCAGACCATGGACACCACACGCGATGGGGGCCGTGCAGTGTGAAGCGCCAGGGGCCTGATGGAGGTCCGATTGCCTGAGGGAATCGAGTCATGGCCACAGAGCCGCTGGTCTCCGAGGCGGCCGGAAGCGCGACGGGTGGCGGCCGGATCCGCTTGCGGAAATGAGCGGCAGAGCCCGAGGCCCCCTTGGTACGGTGCACCGATGTCAGAGATCAAGAAGTTCCAAGTCACCTTTGACTGCGCGGAACCTGAGCGCGTCGCTCGTTTCTGGTGCGAGGTGTTGGGGTACGTCGTGCCGCCGCCACCGGAGGGGTTCACCACCTGGGACGATTTCAACCGCACCCTGCCTCCTGAGGAGCGGGGTTCATGGTTCGCCTGCAGTGATCCCTCGGGTGTGGGCCCGCGCCTGTACTTCCAGCGCGTCCCCGAAGGCAAGAGCGCCAAGAACCGGGTGCATCTCGACGTCCGGGTCGGCACCGGGCTCGTGGGGGACGAGCGCCTCGCCACGCTCGAAGCCGAGTGCGCACGACTGGTCGCGCTCGGTGCCACCCACGTGCAAACGCTCTATGCCGATGAGGAAAACGAATCGTGCATCCCGATGCTGGACATCGAGGGCAACGAGTTCTGTATCGACTGAGCATTCTCCGAGCCGGGGAGGCGGGGGCCGCCCCCTGGGACGTCTGTGCAGGGCGGTGGGGGCAGGTCAGGCGGGGAGCTGCCCGGGGTGACCCATGTCCTCGATGTCGCGGAGCAGCGCTCTACCGGCGGACCGCCGAGATCAGTCCGCCGGGCCGCTCCTCGCGCTGGGGCGGGGTGCTGATCGGGCGGCCGTAGGCGGCGGCGCGCTCGCGCAGGGTGTGGCTGTCGGCCGCCCAGCCGTGCCCCGCCAGCCAGCCCACCGGGTCGTCGGGCATCTCCGAGACCCACATGGACACCGCCGATCCCGGCACGGCGTCCGCCCCGAAGCGCTCGATCACACCGCGCGAGCCCAACGTCAGCCCCATCCGGCTGCCTGCCGCCGACCGCGCGCCGATCCGGGCCAGCAGCAGCTCCACCGCGTCCTCGGGCAGATAGATCAGCAGCCCTTCGGCGATCCACACGGTCGGCAGCGCCGGGTCGTGCCCTGCGGCGGCCAGCGCGCCTGGCCAGTCCTCACGCAGATCCACTGCGACGGTGATCCGCTCGCAGCGTGCGACGGCCCGCTCCTGGCGCAGCACCGAAGCCTTGAAGTCCAGGGGCGCGGCGGTGTCGACCTCGAATAGCCGGGTGCCCTCGGGCCAGTCCATCCGGAAGGCCCGGCTGTCCATGCCGGCGCCGAGCAGCACGACCTGCCGGACCCCGGACGCGGAGGCCTCCTGCAACAGGTCGTCGAGGAACTTCGTCCTGATGACGATGGAGAACGCCACGCCCAGCCGGCGGCGTCGCGCGGCCTCGTCACGAGGCGCAGGCGAGGAGGGCCACAGGCCGCCGGCGGTGGCGAAGGCCTGGGCCAGTGGGTCGCGGAACAGTGCGTCCTCCCGCTCGGTCTCCAGCGCCCGCACCCTGGCCACCCCCACCGCCGTGGCCCAGACTCCCGACGGCTGCACCCGCTCCTGCTCATCAGTCACCGCGCCAGCCTAGATGATCGATACCAAGGGCGGATGAGCGGAGCCAGGTTCATGCGCGCCCGGCGGTCATGCGCGCACTGACCGCCTACGACCGCTCACCCCTTTGGATGCGGCGCGACGGCCGTCGGTGGTCAGCCAGTGCGACCGCTCCGCCTTGAACTGCGGCGGACGGCTCAAACTCGTGGCATTCACCTCGGCCGGTCCCCGCCATGTCACGTCAGGTTTGCCAGATCACAGGCGTGCGTCGGCCCCGGTCCGGTCAGGGGCGACGAGGCCTGTCATGCTGGTCCGCGTTCGGACTTGACGTGGTGTGTGGTCATCCCGTCCATCCGGTGTGGTGCAGCCAGTCCTCGAAGGTCATCAGGTCGGGGTGCAGGCGGCGCAGGAGGTTGATGTCCCGGTCTCGGGTGTAGAGATCACGGTCGGCGAAGAACTGGAACATGGCTGCGTAGTCGTGGCTGAAGTCGGGGACGGCGGCGCGCAGGTCGTCATGCGGCGTCGGAATGTAAGTGCTGGGGGTGCCAGTGACCCGCGCGAAGGTGGCGGCGATCTCGTCGCCGGTGAGGCTGTCGCCGATCACGGCGAGGTCGCGGGCGCCCCAGGACTGCCAGTTGTCGAACATGTGGCCGGCGAACCAGGCGATGTCGTCCACGCCGGCTCACCGGGGCTGCGGCCGCTACAGGGCGGCTGGTGGGCCGCATATCCCTGCCCGTGTGCTTCGCGCTTGCCGCGGCCGCGACGGCGCTGTGTGCTGCAACTGTGTCCTGCACCGGCCTCATCGTCCCCCCGGAAGGACGTCCGAGCCTGGAAGTGATACGGGTGTGCCGCCGACGCGCTGAAGCGAGACCGGAACCGGGGGGCCGGCACTCCAGGGGAACGACTCGCGCAGGAAGTCTTCGGCAGCTGTGCGACTACACCGGCCGCGGCTCGCCGGCAGCCGTAACTCACCGGCCGCCCGGCAGGAGTTGCCCTTGAGGAGCCGGACTAGCGGCTGGCCTGCGGCGGGAGGGAGAATGCCGCAGCCGGGGGCGGGGCAAGGTTCCGGCGGTGAGGATGGAGCGCCGTCCGACGCCAAGACGAGGAGGCCGCGGGTGCTGACTGCGCTGGGACTGGCAGACGAGGAGGACGTGGTCTACCGCGTCCTCGTCGCACACCCGGGAGTGCGGGCCGCCGAACTCACACGGACACTGGCTGCCCTGCCCGTCGGCGCGACCCGGGTCGTCGCCTGGTCGGAGCACGGGGTGGCCGCGGTGCTGCACCGGCTGGTCGGCACCGGCCTGGCCCTCGCCGACACCGACTTCGGCGAGGAGCCGCGCTACCGGGCCACACCACCGGCCCTCGCCCTGGAGCCGCTGCTCTCCGCCCGGCGTGACGGCCTGCGGCAGGCGGAGAGACTCATAGCCTGGCTCACCGAGCAGTACCAGGAGGCCCAGAGCAGCCATCCCGGGGCGCTCCCGGAGCGTTGATCATTCATGAAACCGGACTACTGGAAGCCCTGGTGGCGCTCTTTCACGCCTACCGGGAGCGCGGCTGGCGGCTTGTCGGCCCCGAGCAGACGGGGCCTGCCCCGGGTCCGCAGGCCGGCCCGGACGAGGTGGACCTGTCGATCCTGGGGCTGCTGCACGTGGGTCTGACGGACGTCAGCATCGCCCGGCAGCTCGGCCTCGGTCATCGCACGGTGCAGCGCAGGCTCAGCCGGCTGATGCAGCTGGCTGACGCGCGGACGCGCTTCCAGCTGGGCTGCCAGGCGGTGCGGGCGGGCTGGCTGACCGGCAATGACGGAATGTCCGCACCGGCGCCGAACCCGGTGGTGGAGAACGCCGGCCCACCGGAGCCGGCTGAGCCGCGTACCTGAGAGCCCCGGAGTGCGGTCAGCGGCCACCTCAACCCCGCACCGCGACGAGCACGTTCCTTTCGGACGATCCACCGCGTCCACGAACTCCTCGTCGAGCGGCCATGAAGTGAACCCGCCTGCACTCTCCCCCCTGGAAAGCGACAGAAGCGGCCCAACCAGTGCCGGTCCGGCGGGACATGAGGCGTATCTACGCCAAGGCGCATTCACGCCTGTGGTGATCCCTTGTCCGCGGAACGCTTGATACCGAACCATCGAGCCACCGAACGCACAGGACCACGGACTCTGCGTATCGGTGCCAATCCACGTACCCGTGTGAGATGGGGAGAGTTCCCGTGTTCCCGACAAGAACAAGACGGCTCCACCGATCCGTTGCCGCTGCAGTGGTGGTTGCGGCCGCGGTATCGGCGCTGCCCAGCGCGTCGGCCCGGGCCGAGGACGAGGTGTCTCTGCCCGCGAACGTCACCGCCGGCCAGGCCCCGGTCGCACCGGTCATGACCGAGGGCCTGGACCACGCCGCCCGGGAGGGGACTCCCGCCGAGGCAGCCCGTGCGCACCTCAAGGCCCATCAGGACAAGTACAAGGTCCTGGTCTCCGACCTGCAGACCCTGAAGACCACCAAGGTCGGCAAACAGTCCGCGGTCCGCTTCCAGCAGAAGCACAACGGGGTGCCGGTCCTCGGCGCCGAGTACGCGGTGCAGACAGAGCCGGCCGAGGGCGGCCAGAAGGTCACCTCCGCCACGGGCACCCTGTACACGGATCTCACCGTCTCCACCACCCCGAAGGTCACCGAGAAAACCGCCGAGCAGCGGATGTTCTCCCTGGACTCGCACCTGGGCACCGTCAAGGGTGCCCAGACCGCCGAGCACGGTCTCGTCGTGCTTCCGAACTCCCACGGCGGCACACTGACCTGGCACTTCACCGTGACCGGTGCCCGGGGTGACGGCAGTCCGGTGCGCCAGGAGGTGTACGTCGACGCGAGCGTCGGCGGCATCGCCCTGTCGTACGACAACATAGACGCGGCCGACGCCGCGCCCGTGACGGGGACCGGCGTGCGCGTGGACGGCTCTGAGGTGCAGCTGAACGCCAATCATGACGCGGACGGTTCGTACACCCTGGTCGACTCAGCCCGCGACATGTACGCGCGGACCGGTGGCCAGATACGCACCTACGACGCGCAGCGCAAGAACTACACGCTCGTGGCGGGTGGCCCGGTCACCGACGACACCCCTCTGGTGAAGTCCGCCACCGACCGCTTCGACGGCGCGAACACCACCTCCGGCGCGGTCGACGCCCACATCAATGCCGCCAAGGTCTACGAGTACCTCAAGGACCGGCTCGGCCGTGACGGCATCGACGGCAAGGGCGGCAGCATCTACTCCGTCGTCAACGTCGCCAGCAACGGCAAGGACTACGCCAACGCCTTCTGGGACGGCTCCAAGATGGTGTACGGCCACATGAACGGCGTGCCGCTGTCGGTGGGGCTGGACGTGGTCGGCCACGAGATGACGCACGGCGTCACCGAGCACGCCGCCGGACTCGTCTACCTCAACCAGTCGGGCGCCCTCAACGAGGCGATCTCCGACTACTTCGGCAACGCCATGGAGACCGCCGACAAGGGCATCGCCATGAGCGACCCCACCTCCGGCCTCGTCGGCGAGTACCTCTGCAACGGCACCAAGCCGCTCAAGGACTGCGCCCTGCGCGACCTGAACGACGGCCGCAACGCGCAGAAGGACTACCTGCCCATCACGCTCGACATCGACAACGGCGGAGTGCACTCCAACTCCACCATCGTCGGCGGCGCGCTGTGGGACCTCCGCAAGAGCATCGACACCAGGCTCGCGGACCAGATCATCTACCGGGCGGCGGAGAACTACCTCACCCCGCTGTCCGGCTTCACCGACATGCGCAATGCGGTCACCCTCGCGGCCAAGTCCATGAAGGTCTCCACCGCCGACCTCGCCGCGATCGACAAGGCCTTCGACGCTCACGGCATCGAGCAGGGATGGGAGCACAAGGGCGGCACGCACGACGCCACCACCCTCGCCGGCAACATCCTGCCCGCCTACGAGGTCTACGGCGGCGTCGACGAGCAGGCCGCCCAGATCAACGGCGACGTCTACGCCATCCCCCACGGCGATGCCATCGCCTGGGACCAGGGCAGCGCCGCCTTCGGCATCACCGTGGGCCGCTTCTCCAAGCACCCGCGGCACGAGTTGGCCCAGAAGGACGCCTACCTTCTCGACCCGTCCCTCGACAACGACCGCATCGCCTTCACCCGGATCTCCGCCGACGGCGTCGGCATCTACCAGGCCGGAAGCAAGGGCCAGGGCGAGATCAAGAAGCTGGTCGACGAGCCGGGCGTGGACGAGACCGAGCCGGTCACCGAGAACGGCGCCCTCGCCTACATCCGTACCGCCCCCGACGGCGAGCAGGACGTCATGCTCCGCAAGGCGGACGGCACCACGGTCGATGTGACGCCCGAGCCCGGCACCAAGGCCTCCCACCTCGCCATGAAGAACGGCACGATCGCCTGGGCCGGCGGCGACGGCACGTACCTCTACGTCTACGACATCGCCACCGGCAGGACGCAGGACAAGCGCATCCCCGGCTTCCTGTTCAACTACATCTCGGACGTCCAGCTCACCTCGGACCGCGTCTTCTACCGCATCACCGGCGGCTTCCTGCTGCCGTCCACCACCATCGGCTCGACGCCGGTCGACGACGTGACCCAGATGGCGAATCTGCGCTTCCCCGCAAGCCTCTACGCCGCCCAGTTCTCCGTGAACGACGACTACCTGGCGTACTCGGCTTACGACCTCTGGGGCGCCCTGGGCTCCTGGAGCGGCCCCACCAAGGTGCAGGTCGCCGACACCTCCGACGTGCTGGCCGGTCTGAACGGATTCAGCCGCGTCTCCTGCTCCTCCGGCTCGCAGCTGGCTCCGTCCCTCGGTGACGGCCGGCGCGTCGTGTGGCTGGACACCACCGCCGCCACGACGGACGTCGTGACCCGCTCGACGTTCGCGGGCACCTGCGAGTAAGCAGGGGCGGCACCGAACCCGAGAGCGATACGGCGCCGAGGGCGGTCACCGTCGAACGGTGGCCGCCCTCACCCGACCAAGTGCGGCGCCGGCCCCGCGATGAGGCGGCGGGCCGTCCGGCTGGTCGTCTTCTCCTTCGGCGGCTGGATGAACTCCGCTGGTCCGCGCCGGCGCACGCTTCGAACGAGGTCAGCTCGTCGAACGTTCGGGGGAGCCCGCCGCCTGGGCAATCTCGAAGGTGGAGCCGGGAGTGGCGTAGTCGATGGGCCCGTCGAAGCAGGCCGCGGCTCGAGCCACCGCTTGCTGCGGCGTGAGGAAGCGGCCGACATGGGTGACGATCAACCGACCGGCCCCGGCCGCGCTGGCGGTCGCCCCGGCTTCCTCGGGAGTGTGATGCACCGGGTCGCCCTCAGTGGGTAGCTGCGCACTCTCGGCCTCACACAGCAGCGCGTCGCATCCGTCGGCCAGCTGGGTCAGTCCGGTGCACGGTGCAGTGTCCCCTGAGTAGACCAACGACCGGCCCGACGCCTCGACGCGCAGCGCGAAGGCCGGGATGCCGTGCGCCACCGACCGGCTGAACAGCCGGAGCGAGCCGACGTCCGCATGGTGCCCGTCATACAGCTCGGTGATGGCGAAGGCGGATTCGATCGGGCTGCGCGTCGACGTGTTGGTGAGGAAGCCCGCCAATCGGTCGGCGATACCCGGCGGACCGAACAAAGGGATCGGTGCGGTGAGACGGACGTCCGCATACAAGGCGCCGTAGTACGCGGTGAGCAGATCGGCACTGTGATCGGCGTGCAGATGCGAGATCCAGATCGCGTCCAGTTCGTCCAGTCGGGCGTGACGCTGCAGCGGACCCAGGGTCCCGCTGCCCGCATCCACCCACACATGCGTGCCTCCGCTGGAGACCAGGTAGCCGGAACACGGGTTGTCCACGCTCGGATACGGTGTCGCGCAACCCAGGACCGTGAGGCGAAGATCATTGGCCATCCCGAGAGCCTAGCTAGTACTCCCGCAGCACTTTGACGCTTTCCCTGTTCAGGGGCGGTTTGGGTGAGTGCGGTGGGCTGATTGCCGGCCGGTGTTCTCTTTCCCGGGCCGCCCCTCGATCGAGTGCAGCCGTCGCTGACAGCGGCAACGGTCTGGGCAGCCTCCGGGCGTGGTCGACGAGCGTGCAGTTGGGATCTGGAACGACGAACCTGAGGAGTCGTTCCTGCGGTCGCGGCGGGGTCCGGTCAGCGCGGCCGACCTGCTGGAGAGGGCCGCCGCGAGTACCGCAAGGCCGGCAGGCTGCTGTCGGGCGACGGCTCCTGGCAGCCCGCCGCCCCCCGCTGTCAGACCGTGAGTTTCACGGCCTCGAGCCAGACACCGTTGTCCAAGGTGCCCGCGAAGACGATGGCCGGGCGCTGGTCACCGCACGTCTGAGCGCCCCAGGCCCGACTCCAGACACTGGAGGTCTGGCAGATCCGGCCGTCGCCGACGTTGATCGCGAAGCCCGACATGTTCGGGGCGTCCTTGGCGGCACGGCCGATGTAGTTGTCCTTGCCGTCCGCGACGATGGCCGTCCACTTCTCGTAGTGGCCCTTGCCGTCGGTCGACTGGGGGTCGTTGACGAAGGCGTTGGCGGCCGAGCCGGCCACTCCCGTCGTGGAGACGTTCAGTGCCTTGATCTTGGCGTCGCTGCCCGTCCGGCCGGTCATCGTGCCGTCGCACACAGGCTTCTGCCAGCCCTCTCCGGCGACGAAGGCGCGATAGCAGATGTGCCGGCCGCCCGGGTCGTTCTTGGCCAGGCGCCGCACGGCCGTGGCGGCGGTGTCCGCCGGGGGCTTGGCGGTCACGGTGGCCGCAGGGGCCCCTCCACCCCCGCCGTCCCCGCCCTTCGGGTCTGCGTCGGCCCCGTCCTTCGATTCCTGCGGCGGCATGGAGGGCGTCTCGGGCGCTGAGCTGAGAGGCGGCGGTTGCGGTGCCGGCGCCGAGGGGGCGGGCGCGAGGGTGCTGCCGGCCTCGGCGACCTTCTCGTTGGCGCCGGTGCCGAACCTGGGCTGGTAGGCGATCCAGAGCATCACGAAGGTGATACTGAGGGCCACCAGCACGCCGAAGAACGTGGCGAGCCAGCGGGGCAGGAACCCGCGCTGGAGGTAAGTGCCCTCGACAGGGACGGCGCTGGCGCCGGACCGCTGCACGGCCAGCGTGTACGGCCGCTGCTCCTTCGCCCCGAACCAGATGATCTTCCGCGGCCTGAGAGTGGCCTTCACGAACGCGGCACGGCCCGGCTCGATCTGCACATTGCTCGGATGGATGTCATACGACAACTGGTCACCGTTGTCGCTGCCGCTGACCGACGCGGTGACCTTCGTGTTGCCGAGATTGTCCACCGCCAGACGCGGACGGCCCCGGAAACGCCCCTTCACCGTCGGCGGCACCAACTCCGCCCGCACCTGCGTGAACGGCGTGATCGTCAGGTTGCCCTCAGGGACGGTCACCGCCTCCGGGTGCTCCGTCGGCGTGATCCGCACCGCGTACGGGTTCGGACCCGCCGTGGCGTCCGGAGTACGCGGCGGCGCGAACGTCAGCTCCACCGTCCCCGTCGTACCGGGGAACAACCGCAACGTCTGCGGCTCCACCGTCGTCCAGGGCGCGATGTCACCTACCGGCTCGAAGCGATATTCGTCGACGACGTCACCGGTGTTGCGCAACCGTAGCCGCACACGCGTACTGTCACCGGGGTCCACGGTCGCCGACGCCGGCTCCAGGGAAGTCCAAAGGCTCACCGGTCGACGCTATGCGGGCCCCCTTCGCCCGTCACGAGTCGCCGGGGCACGACCGCTGCCCGAAGGGGAGGAAACGCGACACCCTCCCGGTCCCAGGCGGAAACCTTCGGATCCGTCCGGGCCGTACGAGCACGTCGCAGGTGGTTCCTGACCGGAATGCGGGTCGCGTTCCTGCCGGTCCGTCGCCGGGAGCGGCGGGTGGTTGTCGCCCGGTCACCCCACCGGGCTCGCCCTGCGAGACCATCCGCCTGCCTGCAGCTGCCTGGACGTCGCGTCGTCCGACCTCGATGACCGGGATGCCCAGGGCCCGCTGGTGGAGCAGGGGGCCGCCTCGCCCACGCCCAGTCACCCAGGACGAAGCCGACGCCGCCGCGGCGACCGCCGTGAGGCTTCCGGCCGATGCCGCCACCCACCACGCCCGCGTCTGCCGCGTGCTGGAGGACCACGGCGTGATCCCGGCGCCCGCCACCGAACTGCGCTCCTTCACCACCCTCGACCCGTCGTCTACGGCGACCTCACGCTGCGGTGATGTTCCTGCCGTGGGCGGGCGAGCCCGGGGCGATGTCAGCTCGACGTCGCTGCCGCAGCCGGTGAGGGGTTGCCGGGATTCGTCGATGTGTTCGACATCGGCGAAGGCGCCGGGTGACGGCGACGGCCCGCCGGGCCGTGATCCGGCGAAGGGGGACCGGCAGGGGATCACCGACCTCGCTGTGTCACGCCGGATGAGACCATCCGTGATCGCTCAACCGGCCGACCTCGTACCCCCGTTGCGCACACGTGTCGAGGATGCGGGGGAGCGCGCCCAGGGTCGAGCGCCACGCGCCTGGGGCGGACGTGCAGTCCGAGTCGTGGAGCAGGATGGTTCCCCCGCCGTCCAGATCGGCCGTGACGGTGCGGTGGACGGACTCAGGCGTGGCGCGGGCGGTCCAGTCCTCGCCCCAGCAGGTCCACAGCACGGGGGTGAGACCGAGGCGGTGGGCGGCCAGGTGCGCGGCGGTCGACATGACGCCGTACGGGGGCCGGAAGAGCGCCGGCTGCTGCCCCGTGACCTCGGCGACGGTGTCGCGGGCGCGGGCGAAGTCGTCGTACGTGGCGCGCGGGCCGCGCAGCAGCAGCGGGCGGTGCAGCCAGCCGTGGATCCCTATCTCGTGGCCCGCCGCGGCGATCTCGCGGACCAGGCCGGGCGAGCGGTGCGCCTCGCGGCCCAACAAGAAGAAGGTCGCGCAAAGTTGGCGCTCGGCGAGGAGGTCCAGGAAGTGCGGGGTGGACATCCGGTCGGGTCCGTCGTCGAAGGTGAGGGCGATGTGGCCCGGCCGGCCCCGGCCGGAGAGGCGAGGCATGGCGCGGTTGCGCAGCGGCCCGAAGGTGGAGACGACGGGCGCGGCATGGGCGGTGACGAGGGCGGCCAGGGCGGCGGCAGAAGCGGTGCGGACCAGTCGGGCGGCGGTCACGAATGATGGCCTTGGGGGGCGTGGGCCGGACGGAGGTCGTCCAGGTCGAGACCGTGCCCGAGGGCGCGGATCACACCTGGGCCGTCGTACGCGGTGGCGATCCCCGTGCCGACGGCACACGCCCACACCCCGCATGCCACGGCGGTGGTGGCGACGAGCCGGCGTGCCGCTGGACGTCGCCTGTACGCGGCGGGCCGGGGCGGCAGCGGCGGCAGCCCGGCGCGGTGGACGCGCACTGTCTCCGCGGCGGGTCCGTCGTCGGGCTCGGCAGCGAAGAGGGCGAGTCCGGCCGCGCGTTGGCGCAGTCCGAGCGGGCCGTCGACCAGGTCGCACAGTACGGCCTTGAGGCGGGCCGGGTCGCGGATCCAGACCGCCGCCCCGGCCTCTTGCAGAGCGGCGGCGTTGGTGATGCCGTGACCCGGTATGCACCGGTAGCTCGCGACGGGCAGACCGGTGGCGAACGCCTCCAGGGAGCTGAGTCCGCCGGCGTTCTGGACCAGGACGTCCGCGGCGTGCAGCAGCGCGGGCATGTCGTCGACCCAGCCATGGACGTGTTCGATGCCGTCCGCGCGAAGCTGCTCGGCCAGCGCCTCGTTGCGGCCGCAGACGACCACGGGGACGGCAGCGCCGCACTCGCGCAACTCCAGCGCGACCTGCCGGACCGGCCCGACGCCCCAGGAGCCGGCGACCAGCAGCGCGAGCGGGGCGTTCTCCGGCAGCCCGAAGCGGGCCCGGGCCGTTTCGCGCTCCAGCGCGCTGCCGGGACGGAACCGCGGATCCACCACCGGCCCGCACACCCGGACGTCCCGCGCCCCGGCGGCCCGGGCCTGGGCTGCGGGCACGGCATGTGCGGCGAGGTGGACGTCGACACCGTCGGCCACCCACAGCGGGTGCACGGAGAAGTCGGTGAGATACGTGAGGACGGGCACGGCCAGCCGCCCGCGGAGCCGCAGGGCGCCCAGGACACGGCTGGCTCCCGGGTAGGTGGAGACGACCGCGCCGGTGCCGGGGTGCAGCGCACGCAGCACGCGCTCCTCGGCGGTCCGCAGCAGTGCCCGCGCCAACGGGCCGCCCCCACCGGCGCGTTCGGTGCTGCGGTAGACCCGCTGGTAGGCCCAGGGGGCCTGGACCAGCATGCGGTGGTAGCCGTCCCGGACCAAGCGCCCGATCCGGGCGGGCAGCAGGTCCAGCAGGTCGAAACGGTCGACGACGAGGCCCTGGGCCGTGAGCCGGCGTTCCAGTTCGGCGGCAGCGCCGTCGTGGCCGGCTCCGATGCTCGCCGAGACGATCGCGACGCGCTCGGCTCGCGCCGCGTCGGACACCGGCTGGGGACGCAGGGCGGCGGCCGCCAGGGCGCGCAGGTGCACCGAACTTCCTGGGTGGGGCATAGGGGCTCGTTCCTCCGCAGGTGGGTGGGCGGCCGAACTCTACAACATGTAGTAGGTAAGCTCGTACAACATGTAGTAGATCCCGCGGTGGAGGCGCCGCCGACGTCCTACAAGCCGTAGTAGATTCCCGGGTAGGGTGGACCACCCGTGGGAAGGCGGTGAACGGTGCGCGACCGAAAGAGCGGCGACGAAGGCGGCGGGGCGACCGGCAGGAGGGCACGTGGGGAGCTGGAGAGCGGTGTCCTGGCCGCCCTGTGGGCCGTGGACGAGCCGCTGACCGCTCGGCAGGTCCTGGAGCGGCTGCCAGGGGGCCTCGCCTACACCACGGTGCTGACGATCCTGTCGCGCCTGCACGACAAGGGCATGCTCGTACGGCACCCCGTAGCTCGCGGATACGCCTACGCGCCCGTCCGGGACGAGGCGTCCGACACGGCCGTGCGCATGCACAGCCTGCTGGAGCGCGGCTCCGACCGGGAGGCGGTGCTCACCCGTTTCGTGAACGAACTCTCCCAGGAGGACGAGCAGTTGCTGCACCGCCTGCTGGGCGAGCAGGACGCCGGGCGCTACGACGACGGGCAGTGAGCCGGTGAGGATCAGCGTCTACGTCCCGCTCCTGGTCACCGTGGTCCTCGCTGTGCTCGCCCCCCGGGCGGCCCGTCGGCCGGCGCCGCGGCCCGCGGCCTGGTCCCTGGCGTGTGCGGCGCTCGTGGCGGCGACCGGCTGGCTCGGCTCACTGGCCCTGCTGGCGTTCACCGGTTTCGCGCAGATCCCCGAGGTCGCCGAGGAGGGCCACTGGTCGGTCACTGTGCTGCGCACACAGGACCCCGTCTCCCTGACCGTCGCGGCCGTCAGCGCCCTGGCCCTGGTGTGGGGGCTCGTGTCACTGGGGGTGGCCGCCGTACAGCAGGTCCGCCACGTCCTGTGGGCCCGGCGGGAATGCGACCGAATGCCCGGAGACACCGAACTGGCGGTGATCGACGACGAGGTCCCTCAGGCGTTCGCACTGCCCGGTGCCCCCGGACGGATAGTGGTGTCCCGGGGGATGCTGCGCTGTCTCGGTGACACGGAGCGCGACGCCCTCCTGGCGCATGAACGAGCCCATCTCGACGGCCGCCACCACCGTTTCCAGACCGTGTGGCGACTCACGGCTGCCGCCAACCCCCTGCTGCGACCGCTGGCCGGGGCCGGTGGCTTCGCCCTGGAGCGATGGGCCGACGAGGAGGCCGCGGCCCGAGTCGGCAGCCGGACGGTCGTCGCCCGCGCCGTCGGGCGCGCGGCTCTGGCCTCCGCCGGCGCGTCGCGCCCCGCGGCCCTGGCCGCGACCGGCGGGGCGGTGCCCCAGCGGGTGCAGGCCCTGCTGGCCCCACTGCCGCCGCGCCGCACCCTGCCCTTCGTGGCCGGCTCCCTCCTGCTCACTCTGTGCTGCGCCAGCCTGGCCAACGCCGTCTCGGACAGCGAGAGCCTGGTCGAGAGCGCGGAACGGGCCCAGTGCGTGGCCGATGCCGGGGCGACGGGCGTCGCGGGGACGGGGCGCCCGTCGCAGCGGCCGGACGTCTGCTGCCACCACGGCGGAGCCGACGAGCACGGAAGGCACCGCAGGTAGGCGCGTAGTGCCGCGGCCCTTGGTGTACGCCGCGGTTCAGCCTGCCGGTACCACCGGATCCGGGTGATTCGGCACTTGGCGTTGCCAGGGGGGTGCCAAAGGTGCTGCTGGTGGCGTCGGCGGCGAGACGCCGGACCCCGACCGGGAGAACGCGAATGGTCGACGCACGGCGGTTGACCAAGAGGTAGGGCGAGAAGGCGGCTGTCGACGGGTTGGACTTCGTCGTGCAGCCGGGGGCGGTGACCGGCTTCCTTGGGCCCGGCGGCCCCGGGAGGTCCACGGCCATACGCATGATCGTCAGCCTCGGTGCCCCGACGAGCGGCTCCGCCACCGTGAACCGCCCCCCTACGCTCGCCACCGAGCTCCGCTTGCAGGAGGTCGGTGCTCCTGGCGGCCCAGTCGATCCCCCGGGCCGCTCGGCCTGCAACCAGCTCAGGGTGCTCGCGCTGCTGCTCGCCCGCGCACGCCGCAAGGAGCCTGACTCCGAGGTCGGCGGCTGAGGACCGTTCAGGCACCTGCCGCGGCGGGAGCCGGTCGCAGCCGGGTGACGACCCGGCTCGCGGCGGTCTTGTACGGCAGCCCGTGGGCGAGGACCGGCAGCAGCAGGTGCGGTCTTCGGGCAAGGACGCGGTGATCAGTACGGCGCTCGCGCTGCTGTTGTTCATGTCGCAGGGGAGCGTCATCGACGAGGCGGTACTCGCCTCCGGCCGCAGGACGCGGGGCGGCGACCTGATCGAGGGCCGAGGGAGAGCATGCAGACCGATCCGCTGCCGCCGGGGCGGCCGCGATCGACAGCGGGCGTGGCCGGGTCAGGGCGGATCCCAGAGCGCCACTTGCGAGGAGGGGCGAGGCCAGGACGAGGCCCCCCATCGTCGGCTGATCTCCCTCACCCCGGCGGTCCACACGGTGGCCCCGACGGCGGCGGGCATCGCCACGATCAGTTCGAGGGAAGGCAGCGGCCCGCCGCATTGCGGTTGGTGGTGAAGGGGGGTGAGGGTCGTCGCGGGCGTGATGCGCCGCATCGCGAACCGGGAGAGGGGGCTGCTTCGCGGGCGAGGCCCGGCGCCGCACGGCGAGAATGTATCCGTGGTCGCCCCCGCTCCCTGTGGTGATGCCGGGCAGGGGGATGGCTCGAACGCCGCCACCCCCTCACTCTGCGCGAGGGGGCTGGCGGGTCACTTGCGCGAGGGGGTTGGCAGGCCGTCAGGTGCCGAGCTGCAACTGCTCGATGACCGTGGCGAGGTGGGCGCGTTCCTCGGCGTCCAGGCCGCGCAGTGGCAGGGGGAGGTTGCGGTGGGCGGTCAGGCCCAGGTGAGCGGCGGCCGCGGCGACGACCCGCAGGGATCCTCCGTGCTGGGCGAACAGGTCCCACAGGGGCTGGAGGCGTTCGGACTCTTCGAGGGCCCGCTCGTGCCGCCCGGCCTGGGCCGCGCGGGTGAGGGCGAGGGCCGGCTCGGGGAAGGTGCCGCCGATCACCGAGTACCAGACGTCGCATCCGGCGCCCAAACCCCGGGCTGCGGCCGCGTCCCCGCTGATGCCCACCGTCACCGTGTCGGGAAGGAGCCGGCGCAGGTGCTCGACACGAGCCCGGGCCTCCGCCGGATCGGCGGGAAGCGCGGGGATCTTGATGGACGCCACCTGCGGCAGCCAGGCGAGGCGCGTATACAGCTCGTCGGTGAAGGTGAAGTGCGTGGTGCCGGGGTTGTCGTAGATCACCAGGGGGATCGAAAGGCTCGCGGTGACTTCTTCGAACAGGCCGAAGACGTCGTCGCCGGTCAGCGGCTGGTAGGACACCGGCGCCAGCAGAACTCCGCCGGCGCCGGCGTTCTGCGCGTCCTCGGCGGCCTGAAGCACTTGGCGGGTGCGCAGCGCCCCGATACCCACGATGACCGGCACCCCGTCGGCGTGCTCGACCGCGATGCGGGCGACACGGGCGCGTTCCTCGCGGCTCAGGTAGGCGTAGGAACCGGTGGAGCCCAGCGCCCCGATCGAGTCGACGCCCGCGGCGGCGAGCCGGCCGACCAGCGTGGCGAACGCCTTCTCGTCGACGTTGCCGTTGCCGGGGACGGGAGTGAGCGGGAAGGCGCTCAGACCGGTGAACAAGACGAACCTCCAAGGGATGCGGGTGGTCCTTCAGCGGTGGTGGGCCGCACGGTCACCACCGCTTCTGGTGCCGCCGTTCAGGCAGACGGGCCAGGGAGTGGTGGGCAGGCGCTGGTGTCGGGGTGTGCCGGGCTGAGGTGGTGCACGGTGCTCTGCTCGCAGTGCGGCTGGAGCAGGGTCTGCAGGTCACTGGCCGCGGCCTTGAGCAGGTGTCCGTCGCGGGTGGCGGCGACGGTCTCCAGGACGAAAGCGACGTGGGTGGAGACTTCGGTGACGCGGGTGCGGTGGGCGTCGCGGTGGTTCCAGTGCCGGGTGAGCACGTCGGTGGTGTCGGTGTAAATGATCTCGCCGGGCTCGGGGTTCTCGATGGTGCCGGGTTCGCCGAGCGGGGTGAAGGTCTCGCTGCCGTCGGCGTAGCGGATCTCGACGTCGCCGCTGACGTGGTCGAGGTCGAAGGCACCGGCGGGCAGGCCGTGGCGGAGGGAGACGCAGTTGTAGGAGTCGACGGCCGGGTTGATCCGGGGCAGCGTGCCCTTCTTCGCGAGACGGCGGCCCAGGGCGTCGACGCTGGGGCGGACGCGGCGGGGGTTGGTGCCGAAGGAGCGGTAGGTGGCATGCCATGCCTCGATGCGTGGGTCGCTCTCGTCCGCGGGTTGCCAGGCGCCGGCGGCGAGCTGGCCTTCCAGGTCCTCCAGGGCGGCGGTGGTGGCGGGCCAGGGCTCGCCGCCGCGCAGGCCGGTGGCGGTGACGACGGCGATGAGGGTGTCGGGGAAGGCGTCGGCGACAGCGGGGCCGATACCGAAGGCGGTCATCAGGTGGTCCGTTCAAGAGAGGCGGCTGAGCGGCAGGTCAGGTGAGGGCGAGGAGGCTGACGGCGACGGCTGCGGTGCCCAGGCCGATCAGCTGGCCGCGGTGGATCCGCTCGGCGAGGACGCTGCGGGCGAGCAGGACGGTGCCGGCCGGGTAGAGGGAGGTGATCACGGCGACGACGGCCAGATCACCGCTGCGGGCGGCGAGCAGGAACAGCAGGTTGGCCACCGAGTCCAGCACGCCGGCCGTCACCGACATCGCGTACGCGGGCTTCTCCGAACCCAGCCGCTTGAACATCACCCCGGCAGCGGCCAGGGTGACCGCGGAGGACACGGCGCGTCCGGTGATCAGCGGTCCGACGCCGCTGTCGGACGGCGCCTGGTGCAGGAAGATCAGCTGCAGGGCGATGGCGGTCCCGGCGCCGAAGGCCAGCAGCAGCGCGGTGCGCGACGGGCGGGCCGACTTCGCGCCGTGCCCGGCGCTGACCAGCACCACGGCCGCCAGCGCCAGCGGCAGGCCGATCAGCCCGGCCGGCCCCAGTTGCTCGCCCTGCACCAGCCCGACGCCGACCGGCAGCATCGCCGAGACCAGCGCGGTGATGGGGGACAGGACGTTCATCGGGCCGATCGCGAGTGTGCGGTAGAGCAGGGCGAACGCGGCGGCCGACGCGACGCCGGAGGCGGCGCCCCAGGCGAGGGTGGCGGGGGCGAACGAGGCGCCGAGGAAGGGCCACAGCAGCAGCTCGACGGTGAGCGAGGCCGGGGCGGCGATCATCACGGTGCGCAGGACGTGGGCCTTGCGGGCGCCGAGGCCGCCGAGGAAGTCGGCGCATCCGTAGGCCAGTGAGCTGCCCAGGGCCAGCAGCAGAGCGATCACGGGGACATCCCTTACTGTCAATGGAACGACTACACCGTACAACGCACTGACCGCCAGTCGTCAACCGAACGACCGCGCGGTGCAATGCACTGATTCGCTCTCTGGAATGGTGATAGCGATGGCCGAGACCGAGGCGGCGTTGCGGACACTCGCGCACAACGTCCGCGCTGCTCGCGCCCGCGCCGGACTGTCCCCGGACGAACTCGACCGACGCGCCAACGTCAGCAAGGGCTCGCTGTGCGCGCTGGAGAAGGCGCAGGGGAACCCGAACTTCGCCACCCCGGTTCGGCTGGCCGGCACCCTCGGCACTTCGGTCTCCGTCCTGCTGGAAGGTGCGGCGCAGGAACGCGTACGGGTCGTGTCCGGTGACGCTGCGATGCCGCTGTGGGCGGGGCGGCGAGGCCAGGCTGATGCTGACAACTCCCGGACCGGCCCCGGTCGAGGTCCGGCGCTGGAGGCTCCAGCCCGCAGAGGAGTACCCCAGCCACCCCCCACCAGGCCGGCGTGATCGAAACCGTCAGCGTCAATGAGGGCCGCATGGTCCTGGTCGTCGACGGCGTCGAGCACTCCGGGCACATGCTCAGGCGGACCAGAGCGCCACGGAAAGTGGCCATCGGAACAGTTCTCGCAACGCTCCTTGTGATCGGCATCAGCGCCACCAGCGCGCAGGCCGCACCCGCGAAGTACAGCACCACCGTCGCCGGGACCGCTCCGGAGAAGACCGCCTACGTCTCCGCCGCCGCGAGCTGCCGCCTCATCACCATCACCATCACCCGCACCAGCACCAGCACCAGCATGTGCATGGGCGAGCGCGTCCTCAACGGCGACGGCTACTACGTCCACATCAAGTAGGACCAGCACCCAGCCTGCGCCCTGCCACACTGGCCTCGGGCACAACATGGCCGGCAAGCACATCAGAGACGACGGGGGTTCTCCATGCCGCGCTCGGCGTGGCCCGTCCTCAAGGGCCTTACCCGCCCGTTGAAGATGAAGGAGTGGGGCGACCTGACGGTCATGGCCCCAGACACCGACGGACCCGAGCCACACGGCCGCGGGCTCCTGTCGGCGGGGAAGGACTGGCTGCACATCGACGCCGGCAGTGCCCTGGAGAACCCTGTCGTCACCCTCTACGCCGGAGCAGACCTGGGGGCGGAGAAGGGCTGGGACGAGGTCGAGGAGATCACCGTGATCTCGACGACCGGCTTCCTGGCCCTGTGCGACAGCGGATACGCACCGGTACGCAGGGAGAACCTCGCCACCGCCGGGCCGGGCCCCTACCTGCTCCGCGTCCACGCAGCCGACCGCTCGACGGACGGCAAGAAGACCCGCTTCCTGATTCAGGTCATCCCCGGCGACCGCGCCGGCGCCGAATCCGGGTCGGCGGCCCCCGCCGTCGAGGAGGCCGCAGGTCCGCTCCTGGTCCGCACGTCCTTCGACCAGCCGAGCGAGTGGGCGCGCCTGCTCCAGGCCGTCGAAGGAGGCTCGGTGAGAGTGCCACGGGCCTGGGCCTCTGACACGGGACTGACATGTCGAAGACCGGGGCGAGACCGCCGGTGGCCGGCCCGTCCACTGCGGCCGTCCCTGGCACAGTGGAGTTGGTCCTCCGGAGTCCCTTGCGGGGGCTTTTGTTCGTGAGACCCTCCGGCCGCGTGGGCCACGACCCACAACCCACGGGGGCTCCGGGGCCGGTGTCTTGCGGGGGCCGGAGTTGTCGGTGCGGTCACTTGCCGGTGCCGGTGTGGTAGCCGACCGGGTCGACGTATACGTCGGGGGCGTTGCCGGCGGTGGCGGGGACGGTGATGTTCAGGCCGTCGAGGTTCATGACGTCGAAGACGGTTTCGTTGGGCGGGGTGATGGCGAGCCTGGTGTAGGTCTTGCCGGAGCCGCTGGTGTCGGGGATGTAGTGGAGGAGGAAGCGGGTCTCCTCGCCGGGGGCGATGGTGACGGTGGGCGCGGTGGTGTCGGTGCGGGCGGCGTCGGGGCCCTTGTCGCCCAGGCCGTCGGGGCCGAGGAGTTGGACGCCGGGGAAGCCGTGCATGCTGCAGGTGGCGGAGCCGGTGTTCTTCAGGTTGACGACGATCTCGTTCTTGACTCCGGCTGATGCGGCGCTGAAGCCGAGGTGGTCGGTCTTGCACAGGGCGCCCGACGCCGTGGTCCCGGTCCGGGCGGCGGTCTTCTTCCCTGTGCCGCCGCTGGTTCCGGTGCGGCTGCCGGTGCTGCCGCTGGTGCCGGTTGCGGTGCCGCCGGTGGTGTCGCTGGAGGTGCCGGAGGAAGCGTCGGCCGCGCCCTGACCGCCCGTGGAGCTGTTCGTGGAAGCCGACGTGCTGTTCTGTGTGGCCGTGCTCGAACCGTCGCCGGCGCCGCACGCGGTCAACGAGAGGCCGGCCGCGGCGACGATCACGGCGAGGGCGGAGATCTTCTTGACGCGCATGCGCACTCCTTGGAAGTGGTCTTGTACGGCCCGCTCGAACTGGCGAGCCGCTGTCGCTTTTGAGGATGCCTGCTTCCGGACGGGCCGTTGCGCTGTGACGTGGATCAAGATGTTCCTGTGACAGGCGAGTTGATGGGCCGTGACAACCCCTGGCACGAAATGGGACGAAGTCGGTGAACCGGCATGGCTGCCGGAACTCGACGGAGCCGGCCGTGTCCAGCACAGAACTTGGGCAGGCTCATCGCTCACAGGAAGTTGCCGAAGACCGAGAAGGCCGAGGAGCGGACGCTCCGGCTGGCCTTCGACCTGATTCCGCCGCCAGTGGCCCACATCGCGTGGCGCTCATGTGCGACGAGCACCGCCCGGTGTTGGAGCTGCGCCGGACACTGGCGTGGCCGGCGAATGCGGTCGCACAATCCGTTGGAGGGACGGACCAGCACCGCAAGCTGGTCTGCCGACCCCCACCACCAGCTCGGGTTCCACCAGCGTGACGGCCGGCGTCTCCCGGCTGCCACACCCGACGGAGAACGACCAGCCCGTCCACGGATGCCCGCGCTGCCCTGCCGCGAGCAGAACGCCGACCCGCCAGTCGAGTCAGAGCGCGGCGAGGCGGCCCGGGCCGGAAGTCGTGGCAAGCACCGCGGGCCATGCTGGCGGGTCTGAGCACCGACCACTACAGCCGCTGGAACAGGGCCGGCAGGCGACGGTCTCCGAGACCGTGCTCGCCGCCCTGACACGGGCTCTGCGGCTGGACGAGGTGGAAGCCGTGCATCTTCGCGACCTCGCCGCTCCGGCGACGCGGGCCCGCCGACCGGCACCGGCACCGGCACCGGCACCGGCACCGGCACCGGCAGTGCAACGCCCCGATCCAGGACTGCTGCGTCTGGCCTCGCCCCTGGACCACGTCCCGGTGTTGCGGTTCGGCCGGCGTGCCGAGGTACTCGCGCACAACGCCCTGCTGCGAGCGGTTCTCGGACGTCGTCTGCCGCCGGGCTCATCCTTCATGAACCACCTGTTCCGCGATCCCCTCGCCCGGGAGCGCATCGTCGACTGGGCCGAGTTCGGCGTCCGGTCGGTCGCCGCGATGCGTACGGAGGCCGGCAGGCGACCAGGCGATCACCGGCTCATCGCGGCCGTGCACGACCTGCGGCGTGCCGACCCGGACGTCGCCCGCTGGGGGGACGACCACACCGTGCGTGACTACGTTTCGGTACCCGAACGCATCGCCCCTCCGGAGGCCGGGCTCCTTGACTTCAACATCGAGATCGTCACCGCACCCCACGCTCCCATCAGCACCTCATCGTGTACACCGTGGAGCCCGGCTCGTCCACGGCCCGGGTACTGCCGATCCTGGCCGACTGGGCCACCCCGGCGACCGCCTCGACTGGACCACAGGACTGAAAGCCGAGCGATTCCTTCGGAGCACCGTGCGGACCAGGCGAAGACGCCGACAGCGATGACGAAGCGCGCAGGCCCTGGCCCGGCAGGACGGGGCCTGCGCGTCGGCCGGGGCAACGGGAGCGGCGTGTTGCGGCAGGCGTGTCCGCGGACGTCGAACGAGTGGACGTTGCAGTCGGTGGTGGCGGTGCAGCAACCTAGTTGTACAGATAGGTTACACACATTGAGTAGGGGGGTGATGAGCGATGATGCGCTGGCTGAAGACCTGCGGCAGGCGATCGGGAAGCTGGTCCGCGCCGTACGGTTCGCGGACACCATGCCCTCCGGAGAGGCTGCCCTCCTCGGCCACCTCGACCGAGGCGGTCCGCTCACCACGGCCGACCTTGCCCGCCTGCGCGGCGTGACCCACCAGGCGGCCGCCAAGTCCGTGAAGGAACTCCTCGGCGATGGCCTGGTGCGCGCCGAACACCACCCGACTGACGGCCGCAAGCTCCTGCTGCACATCACGGACACCGGCCGCCTGCGCCTCCAGCAGGAACGCGCACAGCGCGCCGCCTGGCTCAATACCGCCATCCGCGACACGCTGAGCGCTGAGGAGCAGCGGCAACTCCGTCGGTGCGTCACCCTGCTGACCCGCCTGACTACCCGCATCACCGGACAATGACTGGCAGGCCATCTCATTCGGCTGTCGTCCGCTTCGTCCGGGCCGTCGGGAGCCACAGCCCGCCGGGGGGTCGCGGAGTGTCAGAGGGATCGCGAGTGGTTTAGGCTCCGCCGACTGTTTCCGGACGTACTCGGGGCCCGCGGGGGAGCGGTCCTGGTCCCGCTGCGCGGTCGACTCCGCTGAGAGGATGGCTTGTGAGAGCCCTGAGGGGCGCCGGTTGGGTCGGCGCCCCTCGGTCATTGCTGTGTGAGCGCTAGGTCGGCGCCGCGCGGGTGCCGCCCCTGGTCACTGCTCCCCGGAGCAGGTGCCCAGGACGGTCACCCAGATGTTGCCGTCGCCGGTGCTGCCACTGGCCACCACCGTGGAGTAACAGCCGCGCGGGAGCTTGTAGTCCGCGTTCGCCCGGGCGCCGTCCAGCGAGCTGCTGACCCCCGTGGCGTAGACGTAGTAGGTGGATGAGTCCGCCGTCACCGCTGCTCGGGCCGGCGCGGCACTGGCGGCCGACGCGGGGGCGGCCAGCGCGGCACCGGCCAACAGGGTCGCCGCGACCGCGGCGAGTGTGGTTGTCGCGAGCTTTCCGTTCACGGAGTCCTCCCGATCAATAACCCTGCGACGCACGGTAGTTACGCCGCACGCAAGGAATCTAGAGAGCAACTTCGCATTGCGCAACAAGAGTTGCACCCTGTGCAATCATAGGTCGTGGCTGCCGTTCCAGGGCGGGTCGCCCGGGTGCCTACTGCGACACGAGGCCATCCCCGCCAAGCCCATGCCCATGCCCAGCCGCCACCGGCCAGGGGTTCGCTCAGCGCCCCGGTGATCGGGGAGATCCTGGCCGACCTGGCGGTGGACGGCACGACACGCCACCCCATCGCACTCTTCGACCCGGCCCGGCTCCGGCGCGGCCCTGCGGGAGGGCCGCGCCGGACATGGCCGGAGGCCGATGCGTCCACGCACGGCCCCTGAAACCGACGGTCAGGAAGTGGTGCGGCCGGCCGGGAACTTGCCGTGGGTCAGTGTGCCGATGGCCGAGTAGGCCCGGCAGCTGCCCGACTCGTCGTAGTCCGTGGTGATCTCCAGGACCCGGTGTCCGTCCGGTGAAGGCAGCAGCGCGGGGCTGTAGTTGGGGCAGGGGTTGTTGCGTACGTCGGAGACGCTGACCGGAGCCTGGTGTGCCTGCCAGGTGCCCCGTCCTCCGCTGGTGCTGGTGAAGAGGGTGCCGCCGGTGCCCGGGGCCGCAGCGCCGTTCTGGTCCACCAGCATCTGGCCGGTCAGGAAGAGGGTGCCCTCCCTGCCTCCGCCCGCGGACCAGGCCAGGGTCGGGGTGTGGGCGAAATGCTCGCCCGCGGCGTCGGTCGGCACGGAGCCGGGCGCGGCCGGGTCGCCCCAGTGCCAGGCGTCGCGCGAGGTCCGCAGGTGCACCACGCAGTCGTCGGCCCGGCCGGTCCCGCAGACCTCGTACGTCATGACGTAGGTGCCGGTGGGCAGGCGCCGGACCGTCGCCATGCCCGGCCGCAGCGCCGGGTCGTCGCTGCGCACGACAGCCTGCGACGCGGACCAGTGGACGCCGTCACGGGTGAACTTCTCGGCGAGGAACTGGCTGTGGGCGGGCTGGTCGGTCTCGTCGGAGTAGTACATGACCAGCCGGCCGTCCGCGGCCACGGTGAACTCCGGTTCCCACAGCCCGTGCGCGTTCGGTGAGGCGGCGGCGGTGCTCAGGTACTGCCAGCTCCGGCCGGCGTCGGTGCTGCGCCACACCCGCAGGGACATCCGCGGATCACTAGCGCCCTGGCCCACCGAGCCCGCCCACAGGAGTGTGCCGCGGGGCAGCGCGCCGATGCGGCGCGGCAGTTCGTAGAGAGTGGTGCAGCACAGGCCGGTGCGGGCCGCGACTGGGTCGCTCACCCGTCCCACGCGGGCGAAGGACCGGCCGCCGTCGTCACTGCCGTAGATGTCGCCGGCCGGCCCGCCGCTCGGGAAACCGGTCACGGTGGTCAGGATGCGGCCGTTGTCAGCTCCGTTGTGGGCGAGCCGGATGACCCGTGGGTACATCGCTGCGTCGGGCCCGAGGGGCCGGCCGGTGGCCGCGGCCCCGGCCGGCACGGCCGCCGTCAGGATCATCACCAGCGCGGCGAGGAGGGCGGGCAGGGCCGCACCCCGGAGCGCGGCGCGGGGCGCCGTTCGGGCAGCGGCCCGCCGGAGCCGGCCGGTACGTGCAGGGCGTGGGAATAGGTTCATCGGTTGCTTCCTGAGAGGTTGGCGTTCGGGAGTGTGCGTTCGGGCGGGACAGGTCGCAGTGACGGCATGTCAGAAGCCGTTGGTCAGGCAGGAGTCGGGGTTCCGGCCGAGACCCGCCTCGTACATGGCGCGGCAGCTGCCGGGGTAGGAGGTGCCGTTGCGCCGGCCGGTGAGGTGGATGCGGTCACCGGAGGGCGTTTGCAGGACGCTGCCGCCGCAGGTCCGGTGACCTGGCCGCCAGTGGAATCCATGGTCAGCCGGCTGCCGGGGGCCTTGCCAGGGGCTGGTCGCCGACCGGCTGGTAGGGGCCGAGGGGACTGGTGGCGACGCCGACGCCCTCGTGACCGGCGGACGGGTCGTGGGCGGTGAAGTGCATCAGCCAGGTGCCGTCGCCGAGCGGAGAGACGTCGGGGGCCCAGGAGTCGCCTTGGGCCCGGGCCCAAGGCGGCGGGTTGGGCATGGCGTCGGTACCGGTGAGGGCCGAGGGGCCGTCGGGTGAGGGAGCGGTGGCGGTGGCGTAGGTCTTGCCGTCGGCGGTGGTGGCGTAGGCGAAGTAGGTGGTGCCGTCGGTGGCCACGGACGGATCGGGGAAGTCCTGGTCGACGGCGACGGTGAACCCCGGGTCGGAGTGGGCCGGGGTGGCGAGTGCCGCGAGGACAGCGAGCGCCGGGACCGGCAGGGCGGCCAGACGCTGCCGGGGCCGCCTGGCGGGTGGGGAGGCTGGAGAGCGGGTGTCGTGGGGGGACATGGGTCACCTTTCGTCATGAGGATGCGCGAGGTGGGCGCCCGCGCGGGCCCGCGCCGCGGGGCCCTACCGTTCGAGGCTGAGGTCGCCGAACGAGGCCGTGTCGGCGCGGTGGCGCACGCCCACCATGCCTACCGGGAACGAGTCGCAGGGACCGGTGAAGGTGACGGTCGTGCGCGGGCCGCCGCCGACCGGGGCTGTGCTCACCATGAGGACAGCGCTCCGCACGGTGAACGCCGTGAACGGGCCTGGGGGTCGCAGTTCACGTTCAATCAGAGCTCCTTGTCCGAAGAAACGTAGGTCGCGTCGACATGATCGGTCACTCTGACATGGCTTTGTACAACGTTGCAATGGGTCGGCGTCTGGCGCGGCCACGGGCCGCCGGCCGGCACTGAACATCCCCGACGTCTCCTGCTGGAGCCACCCGCGCTCTGCCAGGCGCCTGGTCGCATCCCCTGTGGCATGTCGACCTCCCATGGTTTCCGTTGGTGTGGGAGTCGTGAAGAGCTCTCGCCTGGTTCTGGGGATTCGGTCGCGGGAGCGGAAGGATCGGGGCACTCGGCGCTCGCGGACAGCTCGGGCGCCGCTCCATGCGATGGGAGACCGATCAACGATGTTCACTCCGGTGCGGAACAGAGTTCGCACGGGCGCGCTCGCGCTCTTGGCCGTTACGGCCCTCGTCTTCAGCGCGGCCGCCACGACCGGCGCGGCAGAGGCCGCCCCCGCTCCCGCGAAACAAGGACCAACCTCGGTGGCCTACGTCGAGGTGAACAACAACAGCATGCTGAACGTCGGCAAGTACACCCTCGTCAACGGCGGCGGCAACGTCTTCGACATCGCCGTGATCTTCGCGGCGAACATCAACTACGACGCGAGCGCGAAGGCGGCAACCCTGTACTTCAACGAGAACGTGCAACGCGTCCTCGATAACGCGGCCACGCAGATACGGCCGTTGCAGCAGAAGGGCATCAAGGTCGTCCTCTCGGTGCTCGGCAACCACCAAGGCGCCGGCTTCGCCAACTTCCCGTCCCAGCAGGCTGCTTCGACGTTCGCAAAACAACTCTCGGACACCGTGTTCAAATACGGCCTCGACGGCATCGACTTCGACGACGAGTACGCCGAGTACGGCAACAACGGCACCGGCCAGCCCAACAACAGCTCGTTCGTGTACCTGGTGTCGGCACTGCGCACGAACATGCCGAACAAGATCATCAGCCTCTACAACATCGGCCCGGCCGCGTCGCGCCTGTCCTACGGCGGCGTCGACGTCACGTCCATGTTCGATTACGCCTGGAACCCGTACTACGGCACCTGGCAGGTGCCCGGCATCGCGCTGCCCAAGTCGAACCTCTCTCCGGCGGCCGTCGAGATCGGCGGGACCTCGCAGAGCAGGGCCGCCGACCTGGCCCGCCGCACAGTCGCTGAGGGGTACGGCGTCTACCTGACGTACAACCTCGACGGCGCCGATCGCAGCGCCGATGTCTCCGCGTTCACCAGGGAGCTGTATGGCAGTGACGCCGTCTACGCACCGTAGACCGAACGCACTTTCCGGCCCCCGATGCCCCCTTCGGGGCTTGCCGCATCCCGTAGGCCCGCCCCCCGGGCAGGTCACGCCTCCGACGACCGGGCGGACCTGACCTACAGGCGGATACGACTGCTGGGAATGCTGGAGGACATCGAACCGGCGACAGCACCGAACGGCGCAGGCGCTGTCGCAGTCCGACTCGACGATCAGCCGGGTGCGAGCAATAGTCAAGACTTGTGGATCAGCAGTTGCTCAGCTTCGAGTTGATCGGAGCCTGGTGAGTCCTCCGACCGCCGAGAGCTCGTCGTTGAGGGACCCGGCAGCGGCCGGTGGCGTGACGAGCAGGAGTACCGACACGTCGGGGTGCTCGTCCTCGTAGAGATCGTCTTCCCCGTCGTCTCCGGGAATGGCGTTCGACTGGACCTGGAGGCGGGTCGTGTCGGCGAGGGTGGCCAGGAAGTAGACGCCGAGGTAGTCGCTCTCGCGTCCGGCGAAGGCCACGTCGAGTCGGTCGGTGAGCAGGCCGGCCAACTCCTTGGCCGTGTAGGAGTTCGTGCCGTAAGTGTCGTAGGCGGTCATCTGGGCATTCTCCTCAGGCCGCGTGGCTCTCGGTGCGTTCGACCAGCAGGCCGCTCTCGAACCGGGCTCCGGTCCGGACGAGTGGGACCAGGTGGGCTCCGGTGATCGCCCGCCAGCGGGCCTGGGCGGACTCGACCAGCTTGAACACCATGGCCAGGGCCGCGGCCGGGCTGCCGGCGCCCCGGGTGACCTTCGTCCGCAGCTTGACCGTGGAGAACGTCGACTCGATCGGATTCGTGGTCCGCAGGTGGACCCAGTGCTCGGCCGGGAAGTCGTAGAACGCGAGCAGCTCGTCCCGGTCGTCGGTGACCTTCGCGACGGCCTTGGGCCACTTCGTGCCGTAGGTGCGGGCGAACGCCTCGATCCCTTTCTCGGCGTGCGCCCGGTCCTCCGCGTTGTAGATCTCCTGCATCGCCTTCGCCGCGCCCGGCTGTGCGGACTTCGGAAGACAGTTCGTGACATTCCGGGCCTTGTGGACCCAGCAGCGCTGGTGCCGTGCGGCGGGGAAGACCTCGGCCAGGGCCTTCCACAGGCCCATCGCGCCGTCGCCGACCACCAGCTCCGGGTCGCGCATGCCCCGGCGGCGGCAGTCGCGCAGCAGGTCCGCCCACGACTCGGTGGACTCCCGCAGCCCCTCGGCCAGGGCGATCAGCTCTTTGGTGCCGTCCAAGCGGACGCCGAGCAGGACCAGCACGCACGAGTGCGCCTGGCCGAGCCGCACCTTCGGGTGGACCCCGTCGGCCCACACGTAGACGAAGTCGCGGTCCGACAGGTCACGGTCCTGGAAGGCGGCGTGGTCGTCGCTCCACTGCTTCGTCAGGCGGGTCACCGTCGCGGGCGAGAGCCCGGCCGTGCCTCCGAGGAACTGCTCCAGCGCGGGCACGAAGTCCCCGGACGACAGTCCGTCCAGGTAGAGCAGCGGCAAGACCTCCGAGATCTTCGGTGACTTGCGACACCACGGCGCAAGGATCTTGGAGGAGAACCGCTTGCGCTCGCCGGTGGCCTCGTCCACACGCCGGTCGTTGACGCGCGGCGCGGTGACCTCGACCGGCCCGGCCGCGGTGACGACTGTCCGGAGCCGGTGGTGGCCGTTGCGGACGACCAGGCGCCGCCCGCGCTCGTCGGTCTCGGCAGCCAACTCGGCTATGTACTGGTTGACTTCCACCTCCAGCGCGGCAGCCAACATCCGGCGGGCGCCCTCGCGGACGATCTCGTCGATCAGGGAGCCGGACTCGATACCGCCGTCGGCGTTCACTACGCTCAGCAGTCGGGTAGCCGGGACGCATTGCTGCGTCCCGGCCCCCTCAGAACCGGACGTGCGAGTCATCCCCGCATCCGGCTCAAGCTGGCCTGTGGCTGCCGGTGGGTGTCATGCTTCCGGTCGCCAGCGTGTACCTGGCGATGACAGGTCGTGTGGATCAGCTCCAGGTTGCTCGGGTGGTCGCTGCCGCCCTTGCTGCGGTAGGTCAGATGATGCACGTGGATAGCCCGGAGGCTTCCCGTGAACCAATTGGCCCAGTCCTGAACGTCGTCCGGGTCGAACCCGGCCCCGTCGATCAGATCCAGTCCGCACCTGGGGCACAGCCCCCGCTGACGGTAGGCGAGGGAGAGGATCTTCTTGGGCTCCCCCACGGCCTGTATCCGCTTGCGTCGACGGTTCCCCCAGTACTCTTCCAGCTCCGGATCGTCGGGCGACGCGTCGTCCTTGA
>NZ_JBHJUW010000052.1:0-51599 GCF_042268205.1 Streptomyces sp. NPDC056160 | reverse complement strand
ACCGACAAATCCCAAACAGGACAGTCGATGACGTCAGTCAGTAGGCGAGTCAGGCTCATCAGCGGAACCACCAGTCATATCTTCACTGTCAGTAGTCGGTTGCTGCGTTCGTCTCGGCCCAGTGCCTCTCGGCGTCGGAGAGAGGCGGGGGCGGCACGATCCCGTTGATCATCCAGAGTTCACTGCTGGTCTCGTCGACGTGGAACTCCCAATGGAGATCAGCGTGCCGTTCGAGGTGGGGCTGGAGCATGCGCTTGACCCACTGGGCAGTCCGGCGGCGCGTCTGTTCGTCAGGGTTGCGCCGGGCGATGTGGTCCACGGCGATACGAACCCCCCGCGTGGCGGGCTCCCCTCCGACGAGGAAGTCCTCGGCGCGGGCTTCGTGGAACAGCGTGACCACGTAGAACCGGGGCAGCCCGGCCCTCTCGTAATGGTCGGTGATGTCCGTGGCCAGCCGACGCTTGTCCGCACTGTCGAAGATTCCAGGCGTGTGATGGATGTTCCACATGGGCACGGTGGTCTGTCACTCCTCGCATCTTGCGCCGGTCGCAAAACGGACGCCGAGGTGAGAAGCCGGAGCCGGCGCCGCACCGAGCCCTTCCCGAACTCCGTCCACCACGACTGCGGTGCCGTCGGGGCAACCGCAGCGTCTCCTCGCCGATCCCGAGCAACGATCTCGTCAGGCAGAGGGAACCACGCCCCAACTGGGTAACGCAAGCGTTAGTTATGTCAACGTTAGTTATGTCAACGTTAGTTATGATGGCGGCGTGGCGATGAGGTTCGAGGAGCGACTGAGCGACCGAGGCGGATGGTCGATCGGCGACGGCTGCTCGGCGGCCCGCGTGCTGGACCTGCTCAGCACGAAGACGGTGTTCCTGGTGGTCCGCGAGTTGTTCTACGGCACCACCAGGTTCGACGACTTCGTGGAGCGAGCCGGGGTGTCCGCACCGGCGGTGTCACGCGCCCTCAAGCAGTTGAAGGCAGCTCGCGTCGTCGAGTCCGTCACCTACCGGGCGCCGGGCCGGCGCGCCCGGGAGGAGTACCGGCTGACCTGCGCCGGGGAAGACCTGCTGCCGGTGTTCCTGGCATTGATGCAGTGGGGCGACACGTACCTGCAAGACGGCAGCCCGCCCTTGGCGTTCGTCGACGCCGACACGGGCCGGGCGCTCAGGGTGCGCGTCACCACTGACGAGGCCCGTGAATCGGCGTCCCATGACATCGAGGTCCGGGTGCACCCGGCCTGGCGACGCAAGCCGACGGAACGGTAGCCCAGTGAGATCGGGGTGCTGGCAGACCGCCCGATGGCCAGACCGCCCGCCGACAAGATCGCCCGACGGCCAGGCCGTCTGCCCCCCGCAGAGGCCTCATCGGGCGGTTCACCGGCGGCTCGTCGGGCGATCTTGTCGGCGGGCACACGTCACGGGTATAACTCCTCCCGTGAGCGAGATTCTGAACGAACCCGCATCCGTTGATCGTCCAGCCGTCGTCCAGTACCTGCGCAGCCGTGGCGCCGAGAGCATGCCGCACCCCGGCGGGACACTGCTGGAGCACCTGCTCCGCGTGAGCCACCGCCTGGCGGCCTGGGGCGCGGATGCCGATGTGCAGCTCGCAGGAATGTGTCATGCGGCCTACGGCACCGACGGCTTCGCCGAATCCCTGGTGGACCTGTCCGATCGTGCGGTCCTGGCCGGCCTGATCGGTGAACGGCCCGAAGCGCTGGTGTATCTGTACGGGAGTTGCGAACGGGCGGTGACATATCCTCGGCTGCACACGTCGCCCAGTCCGGCCTTCCGCGACCGGTTCACGCAACGTGACGTCGATCCGCGTACCGAGGACGTGCGGGCTTTCCTGGAGATCACCGCAGCCAACGAGCTCGACGTGTTCGAGCACGACGAGGACCTGGCGGCCCGGTACGGCCCGTGGCTGTACCGGCTGATGCAGTCCGTTCGCGACCTGGTGTCCCCAGAGGCATGGAACGCGGTGCACCTGCGCCTGGGGGACTGCCCCCCGGACGCGTGAGGACAGTCGGGCTCACGCTCCGCACGTGGCATGCCCGCTGGCTGACGGCCCGCGTCGGCTACGCCCCCACAACAGCCACAGACGTTAAGCGGAGCCCGGAGAGATTCCCCGCGACGGTCTGAACACCTGGGCGGACGCCGCGATCCGGCGTCGTAGCCCCCGGTCGGCATGACCATCTCGGCATCGGAGCCGGAACGGGTCGGTCTCGGCGGGACTTCGCGCCCGAATCCTGGTCACAGGGACCGCCGTCGACCCGGCGACCACTCACATCAGCGCTGGACCTGCTCGTCCTTCGCTGACACCCGACCACACCTGAAACGAAGGCCACCCCTATGAGCGTTGCACACCCAGGCACGATCGCCGTGCTCGGTCCCGGCGGTGTCGGCGGTCTGCTCGCCGCACTGCTGTCACGCGCCGGCCACCAGGTGATCTGCCTGGCCGGCGAATCGACCGTGCAGGCCCTGACCCGCAACGGCATCCGCGTGCGGAGCACACGTTTCGGCGACTTCACCGCCCCCGTGGCGGCAGCGACACACCTGACCGAGCCGGTCGACGTATGCCTCATCACCTGCAAGCAGACAGCCTTGGACGCGGCACTAGAGCGCGTTCCCGCCCGCGTGCTGGCCGACGGCCTGGCGGTACCGCTGCTCAACGGCGTGGAGCACCCCGCGCTGCTGCGGCGGCGCTACCGGCCCGAGCAGGTCGTACCCGGTGTCATCCGGGTCGAGGCAACGCGCACTGCACCGGGCGTGGTCGTCCACAGCAGCCCGTTCGTGCAGGTCGACCTCGCCGGCGCGACCGCGTCGGCGGACCGGGTCCGAGCGGCAGCCGCCGTGCTCGAAGACGCGGGCGTACAGACCCGGGTGTCCCAGGACGAAACCACGACGCTCTGGACGAAGATGGCGTTCCTCGCTCCCATGGCGCTCCTGACGACCCGCTACGGCATCACCATCGGCGATCTGCGCACCCGGTACCGGGACGAACTGCTGACACTGACGCACGAGGCGACAGCGGTCGCCCGCGCCTGTGGTGCGGGCGTGGACGCGGATGCCGTCATCACCATGTACGACGCCTTTCCCCCGGAGACCAAATCCTCGATGCAACGCGACGCCGAGGCCGGCCGCGCCCTCGAACTGGACGCCATCGGCGGCGCGTTGCTGCGCTCGGCCGACGAGCACGGCATGACCACGCCTCTGGCCGCCCGGCTGGTAGCGGAACTGAAGACCACCGCGCGGGCCACGCAGTGAACCGCAGCGGCAACGACTCCCGCCTGCCCATCTGCTGGCACGCCTCGAACGGCTCCGCGCCTCCCTGAAGTTCCGGCAGCTTCTGTCACAAGCCATGCCGCCCCGCCCCACCAGCCTCGTACGCCCGGGGCGTCGGCTGCGCCCGCCAGCCACAGCAGCAGGGAGGGCGCTGCGCCGAGAGTGCCCACCCCGTTCCAGTCGGCGTGGGCGTGGACCGCGCCGACCAGGGCTGAGCCGCTGGCCCCTCCGGCGAAGTAGCGCGTCATGTGCCGCCACGGTGGTCGAGGCCGGCCCTGGCGGCGTTGCGGATCCGCTTGGTGCGGCCGGCTTCGGCGAGGACCTCGATGGCCACGGTGTTCGTCCCGGCGGCTGTCTTGAGCTGGAGCCAGTTGGAGGACGCGAGCAGGTCGTCCGGCTGCCAGGGCAGCTTCAGCGTGACGGCGCGCAAGAGTGACCACTCCCGCAGGCGCTGAACCAGGAACGGGTGGTCGATCGTGGCCTCGGTCATCGCCTGCGCCCACTCCTCGTAGGCCGGACCGGCGTAGAGGCCCGCGGCTCGACGGTCCAGGTGCCGCAGCACGGCGGCCCGGGCCATCGTCTGGTCCGGATCAGTGAGCACGCGGCTGACCAGAGCGACCTCGTCCGGGTCGGCAACGTGCCCCAGCCTGTCGAGGTAGGCCGCACAGCGGGCGTGCTCGTCCGGGTTCCGCAGGATGTCGTGGACGTTCATGCGGCTCGCTCCTCGCGTTCGGCCAGGACGCCATTCTCCAACCGTGCGCCGACGCGGACGAGGGACACCAGGTGGGCCCCGGTGATCGAGTGAGAAGCCGAGACGGTCCGGGGGACCGACCTGGTGCGGCGAGATCGGCGGCCCTGATGCGGTGGCGCAAGCCTCGGGCGGTGCAGGAGCCGGGCAAGTTCCCGCTGGTTGCGGCGCTCCCCGTAGTGCGGGGTGGTATACGGCAGTTGGCCGTGCAGCGGCGCCGGGCGCGGACGGGCCGGTAACCCTCGGCCTGGACGGCGTCCTCGTCCTGGCGCATTCCGATGAGCGGGACGCCGCCGCGACGTGGAAGAAGTACTCCGGTCTCCGTCCGCTGAGGGGGGACGTCCACCAGGCCGTCTCGAAGTTCCCGGCCTCGCCGTGGACCAGTCGGGCATCAGTCGCCCGGCGTGTGCAGCCGCCGTACCCGCGCGGGCACGGGGCCGGTGGACTCGCGGGGGACGTAGGTGGCGCGCAGGGTGTGCCTGCGGGGACGGGTCGTGGAACCGTTGATACGGCGTACCAGGATGTCGGCGGCCAGGCCGCCCAGTTCCTGCACCGGCTGGCTGACCACGCTCAGCCTCGGCCGGACGAGTGTGGCCCAGTCGGCGTCGTCGAACCCGATGACCGAGATGTCGCCGGGGATGCGGGCGCCGAGGTCGAGCAGGGCGTCGAGGGTCCCGAGCGTGGCCACGTTGTCGGTGGTGAACAGTGCGGTGGGCCGGTCGGGCGCGCTCATCAGCTCCATCACGGCCGAGCGCGCCCAGGTCCGGTCGTATCCGGTGTGGCGGATCAGCTCTGCCCCGCGCGGAATGCCGGCGGCTCGCAGGGCCTGCCGGTAGCCGGTGAGACGCTCGGTCGTGGTCCAGATGTCCGCACCGGGGGCGAGCCGAGTGGCGTTCTGGTCGGGGGACGCCGAAGTGATCACGGCGATGCGGGTGTGCCCTTCGCCGGTGAACCTGGAGACCGCGGCCTTGGCGGCACCGCGGTTGTCGACGACGACCGTGTCCAGCGTGGCGCCGCTCAGCGCGCGGTCCAGGAGGACCACGGGGATGCCCGCGGCGACAGCCTTGTCGAGGTGCCCGTGATCGGTCGCGGCGGGTGCCACGACCAGGCCGTCCACACGGCGTTCGATGAACATCTGCACCGCGGCCCTCTCCGTCTCGCCCTTCTCGTCGCTGTTGGCGAGAACGACCTGTAGCCCGGCCTTGGCCGCGACGTCGGTGACGCCCCGCACGGCGCGGGCGAAGTAGGCGTTCTCCACGTCGGCGACGACGACGCCCAGGGTGTGGGTGCGCCCGCTGATCATGCTCCGGGCCACCGCGTTGGTGCTGTAGCCCAGTTCCGCGGCAGCGGCCAGGACCCGTTCCCGGGTGGCCGCGCTGGACGAGCCGTATCCGCCCAGGACTCGGGCGGCGGTGGCCTGGCCCACGCCGGCGTGCCGGGCGACGTCGGGGATGGTGACGCGGCGCGGCGGTGGTGGGGGCTGCGGCATGGGCGATCTTTCGTGGGTGACGTCCTCGGGGGACGCCGAGGAATCGGCCGGTGAAATTCGGAGCCATTCAACCATTGACGGGCGGCGCCTGTCCGTGTGTAAGGTCTGGCCCGTTGGTAACGTTATCAATTTTCGCCTGCACCGCCCCCTGCCTTTCCCAGGCTGGGCACGGCACCCCCGTCCGTGTCCGCCCCGATCCCGCGCCCCGAACACCGGAGGTATCACGGATGGCAACCGACACCCTCTCGCCGCCACCGGCCGCTGGCCCCGCCATCACGCTCGTCGACGTGGTCAAGGGCTTCGGCAGTGCCGGCGCCCGGGACGCGGCGGTCGTCCGCGGCGTCGACCTCGTCATCGGCGAGGGTGAGTTCTTCTCGCTCCTGGGCCCCTCGGGCTGCGGCAAGACCACCACCTTGCGGATGATCGCCGGCTTCGAGGAACCGACCTCCGGTCAGATCCTCCTGCACGGTCGCGACATGGTCGGCGTACCCGCCAACAAGCGTGACATCAACATGGTGTTCCAGTCCTACGCCCTCTTCCCGCACCTGAGCGTCGCCGACAACGTGGCGTTCGGCCTGCGCCGCAAACGGGTGCCCAAGGACGAGATCCGCGACCGGGTCGAGAAGATCCTGCACACCGTCGAACTCGCCGGCAAGGCCGACCGGCACCCCCGCCAGCTCTCCGGCGGCCAGCAGCAACGCGTCGCCCTGGCCCGTGCCCTGGTCAACCGCCCCCGCGCGCTGCTCCTGGACGAACCCCTCGGCGCCCTCGACCTCAAGCTGCGGCAGAGCATGCAGCTTGAACTCAAGCGCATCCAGCGCGAAGTCGGCATCACCTTCGTCTACGTCACGCACGACCAGGCCGAGGCCCTGACCATGTCCGACCGGATCGCGGTGATGAACCGCGGCCTGGTCGAGCAGGTCGGTCCGCCGCAGGAGGTCTACGAGCGGCCCTCCACCGCGTTCGTCGCCGGCTTCATCGGCACGTCCAACCTGATCGGCGGACGGCTGACCTCCGTGGGAGCGACGACCGGGGTGCTCGACCTCGGCGGCGGCCAGCGCGTGACCGTCCCGCTGCGCGGCCCCCACGTGGCCGGTGAGGCCGTCGAACTCACGGTGCGACCGGAGAAGATCACGCTGGCCGCCGAGCCGGCCGACAGCGCCAGCCGCGTCCGCGGCACCGTCCGGGAGGTGGTCTACCTCGGTACGTCCACCAGCTACACGGTGGACACCAGCACGGGTGCGGAGATGACGGTCTTCCAGCCCAACGACGGCAGCGCCTGCGTGTCTCCGGACCGCGGCCACACCGTCTGGCTCTGCTGGGCCACCGACCACTCCTACCTGCTCACCCGCCCCACGACCGCGGCGGCCGCCGCGGACCCGGTTTCCCTCACCTCGCGCTGACGACAGGCGGACCCTCATGCCCGAGCACCCCACACCTTTCGCGCCCCCGCCGCGCGCCCCGGCTCCCCAGGGCTGTACCCGGCGCGGCCTGCTGCGTGCCGCCCTCGGCGCCGCCGCGCTGGCCCCGCTCGCCGCGTGCAGCGTCCCCGGCGCCCGCGTGCACGTCCCCACCGGCAAGGCGGAGATCGCCGCCGCCGTCACCGACTTCTGGAGCGGGAAGAAGAAGTCGGGGCGGCTGGATTTCGTCAACTACACCCAGTACATCGACGTCGATCCCGCCGACCAGGGCAAGCACCCCACCCTCGACGCCTTCACCCGCGAGAGCGGCATCAAGGTCGGCTACGACGAGCTGATCGACGACAGCGCCTCCTGGTTCGGCAAGATCCAGCCCGAATTCGCCTCCGGCCAGGGCATCGGCTACGACCTGATGGTCGTCGGCGGCGACAGCTACCTCACCAAGTACATCGAACTCGGCTACCTCGCCCCGCTCGACCACACCCGCCTGCCCAACTTCGCGAGGTACGGCGGAGCCGCGTTCAAGAACTCCCCCTTCGACCACGGCAACGTCTACACCGTGCCCTGGCAGTCCGGCATGACCGGCATCGGCTACGACCCGGCCCAGGTCGGCCGGAAGATCACCAGCTGGCAGGACCTGCTCGACCCCAGGCTGCACGGCAAGGTCGGCATGTGGAACGACGCGGTGCAGATGGGCAACGTCGCGCTGCTGGCCGTCGGCGTGAACCCGGAGACCTCCACCCATGCCGACTGGCGCGAGGCAGCCGCCTGGCTGCGCAGACAGCGCGACGCCGGCATGGTCCGCTCCTACTCCACCGCGACCTACCAGTCCTCCCTCCAGCGCGGCGACCTGGCGGCCTCACTCGTGTACTCGGGCGACGTCTTCCAGGCCAACCAGAGCGGCTCACGACTGGAGTTCGTCATCCCCGACGAGGGCGGTCTGCTGTGGACCGACAACCTCTGCATCCCGTCGACAGCCGCCCATCCCGTCGACGCGCTGGCCTACATGGACTACGCCTACCGGCCCGAGGTCGCCGCGAGGATCAGCGAGACCGTGCAGTTCGTCTGCCCCGTTCCCGCCGCGCAGCAGGCCGTCGCACGCGACGCGGCCGCCGCCACCGGCAAGCGGCGCACCGTCCTCGACGCCCTGAGCACCAGTCCCCTGGTCTTCCCGACCAAGGCCGACCAGTCCAAGCTGCGCCGTCTGCGGGTGCTCGACGAAGAGGAGGAGAAGCAGTGGAACGCACTGTTCGAACCGATCTACCAGGCCTGACCCGTCGGCGGCGCCCGGGTGGCGCACTGGCCCCGTACCTGATGATCCTGCCGGGCTGGCTGTGGCTGGCCGCGTTCTGCGTCACCCCGGTGATCGTGATGGTGTCGTTGTCGCTGCAGACCGGCAACTTCATCGACGGCTTCCGCCAGACGTTCCACTTCAGCACCTACGCCGACGTGGTGCGCACCTACCACGTGCAGCTGGTCCGGTCCCTGGTCTACGGCGCCGTCGCCACCGTCGCCTGCGCCGTCGTCGGCTACCCGGTGGCCTATTGGATCGCCTTCCGGGCCGGCCGCCACAAATCGGTGTTCCTCTTCCTGCTCCTGCTGCCCTTCTTCGTCTCCTTCGTCATCCGCACCCAGTCCTGGAACGTGGTGCTCGCCGACCACGGCGTCCTGCTCGGGCCGCTGAAGGACATGGGACTGCTCTCCGCCGGCTTCCACCTGCTGGCCACGCCCTACGCGGTGATCGGCGGCCTGACCTACAACTTCCTGCCGTTCATGGTGCTGCCCGTGTACGTCGCCCTGGAACGGGTCGATCCCAAGGTGATCGAGGCCTCCACCGACCTGTACGCCTCCCGGACCCAGACGTTCCTGCGTGTGGTGCTGCCGCTGTCGCTGCCCGGTGTCTTCGCCGGCGTACTGCTGACGTTCGTGCCCGCCTGTGCCGACTACGTCAACGCCGGCATCCTCGGCGGCCCCTCCACGACGATGATCGGCAACATCATCCAGACCGAGTACTTCACCAACCTCGACTACCCCGGCGCCTCCGCGCTGTCCTTCGTGCTCATGGGCGCGTTGCTGCTGGCCGTGTTCACCTACGCCCGGACGCTGGGCACCGACGAGGTCCTGGAGGCGGCCGCGCGATGACCACCCCAACCGTCGCACCCGCGGCCGACGCGCCCGCCGCGCCGCGTCCACGCCGCGCCGGGCGCGGGCGCCGCCGCCCCACCCTGACTCTGTACACCGTGCTGGTGCTGGCCTGGCTGCTGCTGCCGATCGCCGTCATGATCCTGTTCGGGTTCAACGACACCGGCAGCAAGGTCAACTTCACCTGGCAGGGCTTCACCCTCCACTGGTACCGGCACCTGTTCGCCATCCCCAACCTGACCTCCGCCCTGGTCAACAGCCTCACCATCGCCGTCGTCGTCGCCGTGGTCGCCACCCTCCTGGGCACACCCATCGGGCTGGCGCTCGGCCGCCACCGCTTCCGCGGCCGGGGCTCCGTCGACCTGCTGATGTTCGCCGCCATCGCGGCACCCGAGATCGCTCTCGGCGCCGCACTGCTGTCGCTGTTCATCGTGCTGGGCGTGCCCCGCGGCTACTGGACGGTTGTCATCGCGCACGTGGCCTTCTGCATCCCCTACGTCGCCATCACCGTACGGGCGCGGATGGCCGGACACGACCCGACGCTGGAGGAGGCCGCCCGTGACCTGGGGGCCGGGCCGTGGACGGCGTTCCGGCTGGTCACCCTGCCGATGCTGCTGCCCGGCGTGGCCTCCGGCGCCCTGCTGTGCTTCGCCCTGTCCGTCGACGACTACGTCATCACCAGCTTCAACGCCGGCCGTACGGTCACCTTCCCGCTGTGGGTGTACAGCGCCAGCCGTACCGGCGTGCCTCCGCAGGTCAACGTCATGGGAACGCTGATCTTCGTCGGCGGCCTGATCATCGCCGGGGCGAACGTGCTGTTCTCCCGGCGTCGCGCGACCTGACCCGGTCCGGTCCGCGCTCTCTCGCACACCGGCTCACCGGCACACGCCGGCCGGTACGGAACAACCTTCGAGGAAGTCATCACCGTGCTCAAGTTCAACGAAGCCGAGTTCGTCTCCCAGACGGAGAGCCTCCTGGCGCTGCGCCCCCAGATCGAGAAGGTCGTCGACCGTCTGACCGACGACGGCTACGACAACGTCCTCCTCGTGGGCGCGGGCGGTACCTACGCGCAGATGTGGCCCTACGAGCACCTCGCCCGGCGTTCCTCGCTGCTGCCGGTGCGGGCCGCCGTCGCCGCCGAACTCGTCGTCTCCGGCGACGCCCGCCTCGGTGAACGCACCGTCGCCGTCTTCACCTCCGTCTCCGGCACCACCGACGACAGCCTCCGCGCCATCGCACACTGCAAGTCCCAAGGCGCCCACACGATCGGCTTCACCGGCTACCCCGACTCCCCCGTCGCCCAGAACGTCGACACCGCGCTGGTCTCCGAGCCCAAGGCCTGGCCGTTCGACGTCCAGCTGCTGCTGTTCATGGGCCGACTGCTCTCCCGCCGGGGCGAGTTCGAAGGCTACGAGCGCCTCGCCGACGAACTCGCGGGCCTGCCCCGCATCCTGGTGGACGTCGCCCGGCAGGCCGAGCCGGTGGCGGCGGCCTTCGCCGAAGCGCACAAGGACACCGACTACCACTTCCTCATCGGCGGCGGAAACCTGTGGGGATTCACCTACCTGTACTCCATGTGCATCCTCGAGGAGATGCAGTGGCTGCGCACCACCCGGGTGCACAGCGCCGAGTTCTTCCACGGCTCGCTGGAACTGCTGGAGGAGAACACCAGCGTCGTCGTCTTCCAGGGTGAGGACGAGACCCGGGCCCTGACCGACCGGGCCGAGGCCTTCGCCAAGCGCGTCTCCAAGGACGTCACCGTCTTCGACACCCGCGACTACCCCCTGGAAGGCATCAGCCCGCAGTTCCGCGGACTGCTCGCCCCGCTGGTGCTGGACACCGTGATGGACCGCGTGAGCAAGCACCTGGAGCGGGTGCGCGACCACTCGCTCGACCTGCGCCGCTACTACCGCGTCATGGACTACTGAGCCCTCTGACCGGTTCCCCTCGTCCCTCACGTCCCGCGCGCCGGTGCCCCGGCACCGGCGCGCCCACGCCGGGCGCCGTGCCTGCGCACACCGTGCCCGCACCTCGGGAGTCACTCATGAACGTCCTCGGCTTCGGCGACAACACCGTCGACCGCTTCGTGGACCGCGGCACCGACTACCCCGGCGGCAACTGCGTCAACGTCGCCGTCTACACCCACCGGCTCGGTCTGGACGCCGCCTACCTGGGGGTGTTCGGTGACGACGACCTCGGCACCGCCCTGCGCACGGCGCTCGCGGCGCAGGGTGTGGCCGTGGACCGCAGCGTCGTACGCCAGGGCACGACCTCGGTCTCGACCCTGCACGTGCAGGACGGCGACCGGGTCTTCCTCGGCTACGACCCCGGCGGCCACGCCGTCCGCCGAGCCCTCCCCCTCACCCCCGCCCTGCTCACCTATGCCGCGTCCTTCACCCTCGTGCACTCCAGCGTCTACTCCCGTACCGAGGCCGTACTCCCCCGGCTCGCCGCGGGCGGCCCACTGATCAGCTTCGACTTCTCCGACGAGGAGGAATACCGCACGCCCGCCTACCTCGACCGTGTCTGCCCCCATGTCGACCTGGCCCTGCTGTCGTGCTCGCACCTGGACGAGACCGCCACGCGTACGCTGCTCACCGAGGCGGTGCGGCGGGGAGCCGGGATGGCACTGGCCACCCGTGGCCTGGACGGGGCGCTCGTGTACGACGGCCGGACCACGACCGCCGCGCCGGCCCGGGTCGCCGACCCCGCCTCCATGTCCGACACGATGGGCTGCGGAGACGCCTTCCTCGCCGGGTTCGCCGTCTCACTGCTTCGCGACGGATGGTCCCGGCAGGCTGCACCGGCCCCCGAAGCCCTGGAACGCGCCCTGCACCAGGGCGCGCGGGCGGCCTACCACCAGTGCTTCGTGGAGGCCGCCTTCGGCTTCGGCTGGCCGACACCAGTGGCGCGGACCGGGGGACGGGACCCCAGCGAGCAGGCGCCCTGCTGACACGTCCGCGCGCCCGTACGCCCCGAAGGCCCGACCAGCGCCGGCGGGTCTCCGACCGCCCCGGCACGGGGGTGTACGGGGGCCGCCGCCTTCTCCTGACTTGGCTCGCGACGACGACTACCACGGCCTCGCGATCCAGCAGGGTGCTCCCACGGCGGACGAGGCACTGCGCGCGGTCATACACGGCGGCCCCTTCAGCGAGAACCGGGACCACGCGTTCCAGTACGGCTACGCCTACCGGCGGCTGTGTTCGCTCGCGGGCGTGTTCCTGCCCAACGACTGCTTCACACCGCACGGGGGCGACTGGCTGTCTGTCGTCGACCGGGGTCTCACAGCGCTGGGCGTCACCGCCGTGTCCGTAGAAGCGTTCAGCCACGGCGCCCCGCCCGCGCCACTCCCGTACGCCTTCACACCCGGCTGCGGTGAGTGGACCCCCGACCACATCGCCGAGGCGTTGCAGCAGTTCGAGGCCACCAAGCGCGTAGCCGACGAGTCCGGACAGGCGATGCCGCTGGAAGCCGGAGTATCGGAGGCCGTCACGCAGTGCCTCGACTGGATGCGGCAGGCGCGGGCGGGGCCCGGTTTCGGCGTCATCGGTTTCCGATCCTGAATTCGAGGACGCCGCCGCCTCGTTCACCGCGCGCCGGTGCCGCGGCCCGCGTGGACGAGCCGGCAGCCGACGCCCCGGCACGCCGCGCCGACGTAGCGTCCGGTGGTCGTGGTGACGAGGTCCGCACGCCCGTCGCCGGTGACGTCGCCCAAGCCCAGGACGGTGTCCATGACGTTCCAGCCGCCGGAACCGGCCAGGACCCGGGAACCGAGGGAGGCGGTCCTGCCCGGGTACAGCCACAGCTTTCCGGTGGACGCCTCGCGGCCGATCAGGTCGGCACGGCCGTCACCGTTCATGTCGCCTGCCCCGGCCAGGGCGTTCGTGCCGAGACGCTCGACGCGCCGCGAGAGGAAGATACCTCGCCGAGATGATCACTCCGCCGCGGGCCCACCGGTGGAGCGGCGGGGGTGCGACCGAGTCACACCCGGCCGGTTCACCGCACGTCACCACCGCACTCGCGCCCCGGTGGTCACCACCGCACTCATACTCCGGTGGTGGCCTCGGCCGGCCCGCGTGGTGCGAGTGCGGCCGGTCCGCCCCGGGGGTAAGGGAGTATCCCGGAGAGTACGATGCGCAGGATCTCGCGCAGTTCGAGGTGGAGCGGCACCTGCGGTTCCGCGCTCTGGGACCAGCGGTAGAGCAGGCCCAGGTAGGCGTCGCGGAGGATGTTGCCGACCCGCATGGGGTCGATGTCGACGGCGACCTCGCCCCGTCGGCGGCCCGCCTCCACGACGGTGGCGAACACGTGCCCGGCGTAGGGCTCCTCCAGCAGTGGCCGTCCCGCCTTGACCCATGCCTGGAGCATGGCGGAAGTGACCTCCCGCTCCGTCTCGTTGAACTCGGCGAGCGCCAGCATGCAGCGCTCCAGGTGCACGGTGACGCCGTCACCGTGGGCGCGCAGGGACTCCTCCATACGCGCCTCAAGACGTTGCTTGCGTGCTTCCGCCCAGGCAGTGACCAGGTCTTCTTTTCGCTGGAAGTAGTTGAAGAACGTCCCGCGTGCGACGTCCGCGTGTTCGGCGATCTGGTCGATCGTGGTGCCGTCGTATCCCTGCTCGGCGAACAGCGTCAGCGCGGAGGTGTAGATCCGCTCCCTGATCCGCTGCTTACTGCGCTCACGGCGCCCGGGGAGGGCGGGCTCAGCGCTCATGTGTTCCTCGCTTCTCACGACTGTGTGAGACCCCCCGGCCACCAAATTTATACCACAGTACATGGTTGGGCCGCGGTCCCCGGGCCGTCCCGCCCGCTCGCCTTTCACCTCAGTTCTCATGCCTCAGCTCCCACCCCTCACCCCCCCACTCCTCACCTCTCGACCTCTCATCTCCCATCTGTCACCGACCCTGGGCCTCGGCGAGTGCCGCCGTGTCCGGGGCCGCGTCAGCGGTCGTCTCGGGCGCGGCCAGGCAGGCGGCGATCTCTCCGATCGGCTCGGGCCCCAGCAGCCGCTGGGCGGTGACGTCGAGACCGAGGGAGTTCAGCCGTACCCGCAACTCGGCCGCCAGCAGCGAGTCCAGTCCCAGGCTGCGCAGTGACCGGCGCGCGTCCAGCCGCGAGGCCGAGACACCGAGGACGGTCGCCGCGTGCCGCAGCACGTCCGCGGCGCCGACCGCCGTCCCGTTCTGCGCCCGCCGGGGCGCCGGTGCCGCGGGGCCCGGGTGGCCGGGATGGCCGTGGCGGGCGCGGGACGGCCACGTCGGCTCGTGCCGGCGGGTGCCCGGGTGCCGCCGTACGGTGGCGTCCTGAGCGACCGGGGCGACCGGGGAGGCGAGGGCGGCGACCGGGGAGGCGAGGGCAGTGTGCGCGGGCGGACCCGCCAGGGAGCTGCCGACAGGCTGTACCGGCTCCGCCGTCGTGTGCCCGGTGGTCCGGGCCTGCCCCGCAGCTCCGGCAGGATCCGTGATGCGGGCGTGCTCGGCGGCAGCGGTCGGGGCAGGGGCAGTGGGCCAGGCATGGCCGGTGGGCCAGGCATGGCCGACGTGGCCGGTCGGGCAGGCCTCTTCAGGTGCGCCGGCGGGCATCACCGCCGGCTCTGCGGGTGTGCCGTGGGACGCGAGTCGCCGCAGCCGTATGCCCGCGAACTCCGCTATCCGGTGCCCGTCCGCCGCCAGGAGCCGGACCTCGCAGTGGGCCTCTCCGGGCTGGGCACCCGGGGTGCAGCGGGCCAGCGACCAGTGGTCCGCGCTCAGGGCGTCGGGGTCGTCGACACGGACGTGCCCGAAGGACACCGGTACCCAGGCGCCGGGGGAGGCTCCGGAGGCCGTACGGGGCCAGGTGGCCGACATCGTCAGCAGGGCCGCCTCCAGGGCCGCGGCGGCGGGAGCGGGTGCGGGTGTGCCGTGCATCCGGGCGACGCACTCACCGGCGCCGGTCCACAGTTGCGCGGCTGTGCGCAGCCCGTCGTCGACCACCAGTCCACGCGCCCGGGTCCGACGGTAGAACTCGGCGGCGGGCACGTACTCCCCGCACCGGGTCAGCGCGTCGTCGAGGAGTTCCTGCCCGCCCAGTCGCTGCGCTGCCCGCTCCGGTGCCGGACCTGCCGTCGTCCGCAACCGTCCGCTCAGCAGGACGTCGCCCTGCTCCCCGTCACCCCCGGTGGGTTCGGTGGTGACGGCAAAGGCGAACGCCTCCCGTCCGGGCAGGGCCACGAGGTCGACCCGTACGGCGGCGTCCTGCGCCCGCTCCAGTTCCAGCGGCCGGGGGCCGAACTCCACGTCGCTCAGCGCGCCGTCCAGGTCACCTAGGGCGTCCCGGGCCGCCGTGCGCACCGCGTCGAGGTACAGCACGACGGGCACCGCGGCGGCCGTGCCCGCGCCGCGCACCCCGCTGCCCAGGGTGGACAGCCCCAGGTCGCGGAGGGTGAACACGCTGCTGTGGCGGGCCTGCGATGCGGTAGCGGTGGCAGCGGCCGGTTCGCGGCGCAGTTGCTCCAGGTCCCACGCGTACGTCGGCAGCGGCACCCGGGCGGCCGGGTCCCGGTGGCCGGTCCCGCAGCAGCGGCCCCGGTCCGTCCCGTCACAGCCGCCGTCCCGGCGGTCCGCACCATCGCAGGTGTCCCGGTGGTCCGTAGCGTCGCAGCCGTCCCGGTGGTCCGTAGCGTCGCAGCTGTCGCGATCCTCCGTCCCGTAGCAGCGGTCCCAGTCGACGCGGCCGCCGGCGGCGAAGACCCGGCCCAGGGCGCGCAGCAGGTTCTCCGCCTCCGGCTGCCGTCGCTTCAGTGTCGCCACGGCGGCCGGCGCCTCCCCACGTGCCCCGTCCTCCCCGCGCGCCCCGCGTTCCCGGAGGGCCGCGGTGATGGACTGGCTGAGCAGGGGATGGGGGCTGATCTCGACGAAGACGGTCTCCTCCGCCTCGGCGGCGGCACGGACGGCGTCGACGAACCGCACCGGTTCTCGCAGGTTGTCCGCCCAGTAGGCGGCGTCGAGACCGATCCCGTCGACCGGCTCGCAGTGGACGGTGGACAGCATCTCCACCCCGCCGGTCGCAGGGGAGAGGTCGGCGAGCGCCGTGAGCAGGTCCTCGCGCAACTCGTCCATGAGCGGGGAGTGGGAGGCCACGTCGACCTTCACCCGGCGGCAGAAGACACCCTCGTCCTCCAACCGGGTGGCGATGCTCCGCAGCGCCTCGGTATCACCGGCGAGGACGGTGGTACGAGGCGCGTTCCGCGCGGCGACGCAGACCGTGCCGGCGTACGGCGCCGCCGCGGCGGCGGCCTCCTCCGCGTCCAGTTCCACGACGAGCATCGCCCCGCGCCCCGCCAGGCGGGACATCAGGCCGCTGCGCCGGCAGACGACCGCCGCCGCGTCGCGCACCGAGAGCGCGCCCGCGGTCCGGGCCGCGGCCACCTCGCCCATGCTGTGCCCCATGCACAGACCGGGCTCGGCGCCCTTGGCACGCAGGGCCGCCGCCAGGGCGACCTGCACGGCCCATACCAGCGGCTGCACCACGGCCACGCCCTCCCAGGGCTCCGCCTCGTCCGAGCCGTCGCCGTGGCTGTCGCCGGCGTCGGCATCGGCGCCCGTCAGGGTCTCGATCACCGACCAGCCCAGTTCCGCCCGCACGGCCGCGTCGCACTCGGTCAGCGCCCGGCGGAAGTCGGGGTCCTGTTCGAGCAGCGCGCGTCCCATGCCCCGCCACTGGGCGCCCTGCCCGGGGAAGACGAAGGCGATCCGGCGGTCACCGTCGAAGGGTGCCTCACCGGTGCCGCCGTCCGCGGTCTCCTCGCCCCGCGCGAGGGCGCGCAGCGCGTCGGCCATCTCGTCGTGGGTGGTTCCGACGGCCCACAGGCGGTGGGGGTGGCAGTCGCGACGGGTCGCGGCCGCGCGGCAGACGGCGCGCAGGGAGTGGGCGCGCCCCGGGCCGCCCGCCTCCAGGTGGACGGCGTAGCGCTCCGCGAGGCGGCGCAAGGATGCGGGGGTGCGGGCGCTGAGGACCAGCAACTGCGGTTCGGCCGCTTCCGGTTCGTGCGCGGGGCGGTCCGTTACGGGCGTGGCCGCGGGCGTCGGAGCACAGGGCGCGGGCGGGGCGCCGCCGACGATCACCTGCGCGTTGGTGCCCGACAGGCCGAAGGAGGACACGGCGAGGACGGCGGACGGGCCGGCCGGGTCCAGCGGGGTGTTGCCCGCGACGGCCTGCAGGGGCACGTCCGGCTCGGTGAGGACCGGATGCGGGTGGTGCTGGTGCAGGGAGGCGGGGATCAGACCGTGGCGGGCGATCAGCACGGTCTTGATCAGGCCGATGATCCCGGCGGCGGCCTCGGCGTGGCCGATGTTGGTCTTCACCGAGCCGACGCGCAGCGGCCGTCCGGCCGGCGGGTCCTGGCGCAACGCGTCTGCCAGGGCGCGCAGTTCCACCTCGTCGCCGACCCGGGTGCCGGTGCCGTGGGCTTCGACGTAGTCGAGGCTGCCCGCGGTGACGCCCGCGCTGCGGCAGGCCGCGTGCAGCATCTGGGTCTGCCCCGTCACGGCCGGCTGGAGCAGCAGACCGCTGCCCGCGCCGTCGTTGGTCACCGCGCTGCCACGCAGCACGGCGAGCACCGGGTCGCCGTCGCGCAGGGCGTCGTCCAGCCGCTTGAGCAGGACCGCGGCGACGCCCTCACTGCGCACGAACCCGTCGCCGGAGGCGTCCGCGAACTTGCAGCGGCCGTCGGGGGCGAGCATGCCGCCCTGGGAGTAGGTGACGGCGTCGGCGGGCGAGAGTATCGCGTTCACCCCGGCGGCGACGGCCAGCTCGCTCTCGCCGCTGAGCAGGCTCTGCCGGGCCAGGTGCACCGCCACCAGGGACGAGGAGCAGGCGGTGTCCACGACCAGACTGGGCCCGCGCAGATCGAGGGCGAACGAGACGCGCCCCGCGGTGACCGCGCGCAGCCGGGCCCCGGCCATGGCGTGCACGTCCATGGGGGTGTCACCGGCCTCTTCGCCGTACTCGGCGGTCGCCTGCCCCACGAAGACCCCGGTGGCGCTGCCTGCCAGGGACGACGGCCGGATCCCCGCATCCTCCAGCGCTTCCCACACGACGTGCAGCAGGAGCCGCTGCTGCGGGTCCATGGCGAGCGCCTCGCGCGGGGCGATGCCGAAGAAGGCGGCGTCGAAGCCGTACAGGTCGTCGAGGAAGCCGCCGTGCCGGGAGACCGTGCGGCCCGGTACGGCGGACCGGGGCTCGTAGTAGGGCCCGATGTCGAACCTGTCCTCGGGGACGGGTGTGACGGCGTCGGTGTTGTCCACCAGGAGCCGCCAGAACGCCTCCACGTCGTTCGCGCCCGGGAACCGGCCGCCCATTCCGATGACCGCCACCTCTGTCGTGCCGCTCACACGCATCTCCCCCTCGCCGTGTTGCCCGCATCCAAAGATAAACCGGAGTCTAACAATGACCTCGATCACCACGTGACGATGGCGGTACGGGCAGGCTACGGACGCATGAATCAGGTGTGCGAAACGGATCTACGGGTCATATGGCAACACCCTTGGCCGGGAATCGATGTGCCCTGCACCAAAGTTGGCGCTACTGTTGGCTCAATGATGACCTCCAGTACATGAATACACTGGTACACATGTTGGTGGTGACGTCAGGTCGCCGGCGAAGGAGGAACGACCATGATCGTCAGAGTGCTCGGACCGCTTCGGGTGACGGTGAACGGCACCTCGGTGGTCCCTACCGCTGCGAAGGCGAAGAAGCTGATGGCCATGCTCGTCCTCAACCGCGGGCGGGTCGTGCAGCGGGCCACCATCGAGCGTGAGCTGTGGGACCTCGACGCGCCCAGAAGCGCCTCCACCGGGATCCAGAACTGCGTCATGTGGATCCGCAAGGGCATCGGATGCGCCCAGCCGGGCGACGCGGGCCGCCTCGCCCGGCAGACGCTGATCACCGAGCCCACCGGCTACCGCCTGGAGGTACCGGGAGACCAGTTCGACGTGGTCCGCCACCAGCGGCTCGTCGCCGAGGCGGCCACCGCCGAGGCGGGCGGCGACCTCGCCGAGGCCTCCGCCCTGCTGAACGCCGCGCTGAACCTGTGGCGCGACGCCCCGCTCGCCGACGTACCGGCCGGGCCGGTCCTGCGGGCCCACGTGCGGCAGTTGGAGGAGGACCGCAAGGCGGTGCTGACCCAGCGCCTCGCCCTGGACCTGCGGCTGCGCCGGTACGCCGAGGTCGTCGGCGAACTCCACGCGCTGGTCGCCCTCGACCCCTACGACGAGGTGCTCCACGAGTACCTGATGCTCGCGCTCTACCTCTCGGGCCGCCGCAACGACGCGCTCACGGCCTACCGGCAGGCCCGCCGCGCGCTCGCCGACGGCGTGGGCCTGGAACCCTCGCACCGGCTGCGCGGCCTCCAGGAGCGGATCCTGGCCAGCGAGGAGGCGCCGTCCGGCGCCCTGCCGGGGTGGCCCGTCCGCGTGGCGGAGCCGGTCAGGGTGTGAGGGACGGGACCGCGCGCGGACCGGACGGCCGCAGGGAGGCGGCCAGTTCCCCGGTCACGACCGCGGCGCCGGCCGCGGTGAAGGGGAAGAAGTGGCCGCCCTCGACCTGCCGCGACCTGAAAGGACCGCTGGTCAGGTCGGCCCACTGCGGCAGCGTGGCGAGGGGGACGAGTGGATCGTCGGCGCCCGCCAGCGCCGTCAGCGGTACGTCGACGCGCAGCCCGTCCACCGCGAGCAGCGCGTCCTGGGCCAGCGCCAGGTCGTGGGCCAGGGTCCGGCGCGCGTCGGGCAGGGAGGTGTCCTCAAGGGCGTCGGCGGCCAGCCCGTGCAGCGCCAGGACGGCCGTCAGACCAGCGTGGGTTCCGAGGAGGTCCGGCCGCGGGAAGCCGCGGCGGCCGGGCAGGGCGCAGGACACGACCAGGGCGTCGCACCGCGCCTGTCCCGCGTGCGCGGTGAGCAGGGCCAGCAGCGCGCCCAGACTGTGTCCGTAGAAGACGGTGCGTCCCGCGGCGGGCGCCCGCAGTTCCGCCCCGATGCCCGCCACGGCCCGCGCGAGTGTCGTGCCCGGCGCGCAACCCGCCCGCCGCTCACGCCCGGGCAGGGTGACGCCGATGACCTCGACGTACGGCGGGAGGCCGGCCGGCACCTCCCGGTAGCGACGCGCACCGCTTCCCGCGTGCGGAAAGACGACGACGCGCGGCCCCGGGCACGCCGCGGGCCGCAGCACCTCCGTCCAGCGCCGTGGCTGATCCGCCCGGGGACGTGTCCCTTCCTCGGAGCGGGCCGACGCGCCGGAGGAGGACGATGCGCGGGAGGCAGACGATGCCTCGGAGGACGACGATGCCCGGGAGGACGACGATGCCCGGGAGGAAGACCATGCCCGGGAGGAAGACGATGCGTCGGTCGAGGGCGATGCGCGCAGGGGTCGGGGGCGGTCGCGTCCGGCGGTGGCGCGTGGCGGCGTACGGCTCACAGCCCCATGCCCAGGCCACCGCTGACGGGAAGGACCGCGCCGGTGATGTAGCCGGCCTCCTCGCCGGCCAGGAACCGGATCGCGGCGACCACGTCGTCCACCGTGCCGGGCCGGCCGAGCGGTGTCATCCCCATGACCTGGCTCATCCTCCGGTCGGACAGCGAGGCGGTCATGTCCGTGGCGATGATGCCGGGCGCCACCACGTTCACCGTGATCCCGCGATCCCCCAGCTCCCAGGCCAGGGAGCGGGCCAGGCCCGGCAGGGCCGCCTTGGAGGCCGCGTAGTTCGTCTGCCCGGGCGCCCCGAGGAAACCCAGCACCGAGGAGACCAGCACGATGCGGCCGCGCCGGGCCGGCAGCATGCTGCGCACCGCGGCCCGCACCGCGGCGAACGCCCCGGTCAGGTTGGTGCTCAGCACCTCGCCGAACTCCTCGTCCGACATCCGCAGCATCGGCCGGTCCCGGGTGATACCGGCGTTGGCCACCAGGACCTCCACCGGACCGTGCGCCGACTCGGCCTCCCGCAGCGCCTCTTCCAGCGCACCGGGCTCGGTGACATCGGCCTTCACGCCGAGCACACCGTCCGGCGGGCTGCCCGTGCGGTGGCTGACGGCGACCTTGTCGCCCTGGGCGGCGAAGGCCCGGGCGATGGCGTGGCCGATGCCGCGGTTGCCACCGGTGACGAAGACCGAGCGGTTCATCCTGTTCTCCTTCTGCACTTCGACGACCTGCACTTCGACGACCTGTACTTCTACGACCTGTACTTCTACGACTTCTGCAACATCCGCGACTGCTACGTCTTTTGCCGGTCCGAGACCCGGGCGGTCGCCCCGCACGACGGCGGGACGGCCGCCCGGTGAGGCAGCCCGACGAGGCAGCCCGGCGGGGCAGGCCGGCGGGACCGCCCGGCCGGAGGCCCAGGCCTCAGGCCGCGGTGAAGACGAGCGCGGCGTTGTGCCCGCCGAAGCCGAGCGACGTGCTCACCGCCACGTCCACCGGTGTCCTGCGGGGTTCGCCGCTGACCAGGTCCAGGTCGAGGGCCGGGTCCGGGTTCTTCAGGTTGGCGGTGGGCGGGACCACCCCGTGCTGCACGGCCAGCACCGTGTACGCGGCCTCGATCGCTCCGGCCGCGGCCAGGGCGTGACCGGTGACTCCCTTGGTGGAGGTCACCGCCGCTCCCCTGCCCACGACCCGGCCCAGCATGGTGCCCTCGACGAGGTCGTTCATCGGCGTGGCGGTGCCGTGCGCGTTGACGTGCCGTACCTCGGACGGGGCGATCCCGGCATCCGCGAGGGCGCCCCGCAGAGCCCGTTCGATGCCCTCGCCGCCGGGCTGCGGGGCCGTCGCGTGGTGCGCGTCGGAGGTGGTGGCCCAGCCGCCGACCAGCGAACGGATCCGGGCCCCGCGGGCCCGCGCGTCGGCGGCCCGCTCCAGTACGAGGACGCCCGCCGCCTCGGCGGCCACGAAGCCGTCCCGCTCCGCGTCGAACGGCTTGCCGGCGCGTTCGGGCTCCGCACGGGACTTGGACAGGGCCCCCATGCGGCACAGGCCGGACATCACCGTCGCAGTGAGCGCCGACTCACTGGCACCGGCCAGCACGATGTCGCAGGTACCGGCGCGCAGCATGTCCCGGGCGGTGCCGACGGCGGTGGCACCCGACGCGCAGGCCGTGGCGGTGACCAGGCTGGGACCGCGCGCCCCGCAGTCGATCGCCACGTACCCGGCCAGCATGTTCGGCATGTACTTGGTGACCAGCAGCGGAGAGACGCGGGCCGGACCGTCCTCGGACAGGGCGCGGTACTGCTCCTCCAGCGTCGCCGCACCGCCCAGCGAGTTGCCGAGCACCACGCCGACGCGGGTGCCGTCCCAGTTCTCGGGGTCGAGCCCGGCGTCCCGGACGGCCATGCGGGAGGCGACCAGCGCGAGCTGCACGAAACGTTCCAGCTGCCAGGAGGCGAACCCGCCGAGCAGTTCCTGCGCGTCGAAGCCGGGCACCCGGCAGGAGAAGTCGGCCGACAGGTCCCCGAGCGCGTCGTCCCGGGTTGCGCAGGAGCGGCCGGTCAGGACCCGCTCCCAGTTCTCCTCGACGCCGATCCCGGCGGGGGTGACCAGCCCGAGCCCGGTGACGGCTATGGCGTCGGTGCCGCCCGCCATCAGACCTTCGCCCCCTTGGCGACGAGCAGGTCGACGACATCGTCGAGGGTGTGTTCCTCGGTGAGTTCGCCGTCCTCGATGCGGACGCCGAACTCCTTGTCCAGCACGAGTCCGAGTTCGATCAGGACCAGCGAGTCGAAGGAGAGCTTGCCGAGGGTCACGTCCGGTGCGATCGTCTCGGACTTGATCCTGAACTGGCCCGAGAGGAGTGCCGTGACGCGCTGCGCGATGGCCTGCGTGGTCTGCTCCTGGACTTCCTGCATGGTGTGCTCCTGAAAATAGGAAAGGGGGAAAGGGGGGTGAGAAAAGCGGAGCTGGTGTTGGAGGAAAGAGGGAAGGGAAGGGGAACGGGGAGACGGGGCGGGTGCCGGAGGGCGTCAGGCCGGGGTGATCTCCGGCCACACCAGGCCCACCGACCCCCAGGTCAGACCACCGCCGAAGCCGCCCAGCACGACGCGCTGGCCGCCGCGTACGGTGCCGTCGGCGACCGCGTCGGCGAGGACGAGCGGGACCGAGGCGGCGACCGTGTTGCCGACGCGCTCGATGTTGGACGGGAAGCGCGCGAGCGGTACGCCGACGCGCTCCGCCACCGCCGCCAGGATCCGGGCGTTGGCCTGGTGCAGGACGATCCGGTCGAGGTCCGCCGGCGTCCCGCCGAGCGCGGCGGCCGTGGCCTCCACGGAAGCCGCCATGTGCCGTACGGCTTCGGCGAAGACGGGCCGGCCCTCCATCGTGAAATAGGTGGCCGCCACTTCGGCGGGCAGGCCGGTGGACCGCTGCCGTGAACCCCCCGCGGCGACCTGGATGAGGTCGCTGCGGCTGCCGTCGCTGCCCAGGTGCAGCCCTCGCAGGGCGCCCGGCTCGTCCGGCTCACCGGAACGCAGCACCATGGCGCCGGCACCGTCGCCGAAGATCGCCCGGGTGGTGCGGTCGGCCGGGTCGAGGATGGTGGAGAACGTGTCCGCGCCGATGACCAGCACGGACCCGGCGATCCGGGACTCCACGAGGCCCGCGGCCACCCCGAGGGCGTAGACGAAGCCGGTGCACACCGCGGCGATGTCGAAGGCGCAGACGCCGCTCAGCCCGAGCCGGCTCGCCACCTCGGGGGCGGTCGCCGGACAGGGCCGGTCCGGGGTGCTGGTGGCGAGCACCACCGCGTCGACGGTGTCCGTCCCGGCGGACTTCAGCGCCCGCCGGCCGGCCTCGACGGCCAGGTCACCGGTGGCCGTGCCCGGGTCCACGACGTGCCTGCACGCGATCCCGGTACGGCTGCGGATCCACTCGTCGGAGGTGTCCAGCTGCCGGGCCAGATCGTCGTTGGTGACCGAGGCCGGCGGCACCCAGGCGCCCAGTCCGGCCACCACCGCCGCGCGGCCCGTCCCGCTCATCCCTTCCCTCCGCCGCCGCGACCGGGCCGGAGCCGGGCACCGCCGGCCGCCCGCGGATGCTCGCCTGCTGTTGCCATCACTGCGTACTCCTTCTCGCTGCCGTGCCGTACGGCCGGCCTGCCCGTGATCCCGGGACCGGCCGACGGGATCACTGTGGCAACGGCTGCTCCGCTGCCGCTCACCACGCGCCCACGTCCCGCTCACGTGCGGCCGTGAGCGCCACGTGAGCCGTGCGGGAGCAGGCGTTGCGAGCATGGTGGGGGCGCCCGGCGGCAACCCGCCGACCGCGGCCGCCCGTCGGGCCGGCCGCCCGCGCCCCGGTGCGGCGGCCGCTTCACGAACGAGTACGACGAACCAGTACGACGAGTACGACGTGTGCGACGAGTACGACGTGTGCGAGGAGAGGAAACCAGTGCGCCAACGCAGGATCGGTACGGGCGGGCCGTCGGTCTCGGCCATCGGCCTCGGCTGCATGGGCATGTCGGAGTTCTACGGACCCACCGACGAGGAGGAGAGCCTGCGGACACTGCACGCGGCACTGGACCTCGGGGTCACGCTCCTCGACACCGCCGACATGTACGGCAAGGGACACAACGAGCGACTCGTCGGCCGTGCCCTCACCGGCCGCCGCGACCAGGTCGTCCTCGCCACCAAGTTCGGCATCCGGCGCGACGACAGCGACCCTCGGCAGGGCCGCCAGGTCGACTCCAGCCCCGAGTACTGCCGCACGGCCGTCGACGCCTCCCTGCGGCGGCTCGGCGTCGACCACATCGACCTCTACTACCTGCACCGGCGCAGCCCCGACATCCCGATCGAGGAGACCGTCGGCGCCATGGCGGAGCTGGTCGAGGCCGGCAAGGTCCGCCACCTGGGACTGTCCGAGGTCGGTGCCGGCACGCTGCGCAGGGCGCACGCCGTGCATCCGATCGCCGCACTGCAGACCGAGTACTCGCTGTGGACCCGCGAGGTGGAGCAGGAGATCCTGCCCACCGCACGCGAGCTCGGCGTCACCCTCGTCGCCTACTCGCCGATCGGCCGGGGCTTCCTGACCGGTGCCATCACCCGGCCCCAGGACCTGGACCCCTCCGACTTCCGCCACTCCCACCCGCGCTTCCAGCCCGAGCACCTGGAGCGCAACGTCCGCATGGTGGAGCGGCTGCGCGAGATCGCCCAGGACGCCGGCTGCACGCCCGTCCAGCTCGCGCTGGCCTGGCTGCTCTCCCGCGGCGAGGACATCGTGCCCATTCCCGGCACCCGCCGGGAGACGTACCTGCGGGAGAACCTCGCCGCCGCCGACATCCAGCTCACCGCCGCCCAGTCGGCCGCCGTCGAGGCCGCCGTACCGGCGGACGCCGTCTCCGGCGAGCGCTACGACCCCGCGGGCATGGCCACCGTCGGCCACTGAACCCCCGCGGGCACGGCCACCGTCGGCCACTGAACCCCAGCACACCCGCCCCACCGACAGATCGCCCCCACCCGCACCCCAGGAACGGAACACCCGTGGCAGACAAGCTCCAGCAGCTCAAGCTGGCCGCCGTCAACATCGACGGCGTCCTGCTCAACGACACCTTCAGCCCCGTCATCCACAACTTCATCGTCAGCCGCGGCGGCGAGTACACCGCCGACGTCGAGCGGAGCATCTTCTCCCAGCCGCAGCTGGTGGGCGGGCAGGGGATGGCCAACGCGGCCCGGATGCCGTGGACCGCGCAGGAAGCCATCGACGTCTACTTCAAGGAGCGCGAGGAATACCTCCGGGACCACCCCGTCCAGCTCCTCGACGGCGCCGTCGACCTGCTGCGCCGGCTGCGCGCGCTGGGCCTGCGGACGGTCAGCTACGGCGGCCTGGACGCCTCCCACTTCGACCGCTACCTGGGCGAGTACGCCGACCTGTTCGACGAGCCCCGCTACGTCTGCACCAACGACTTCCGTCCCGGGCTGCGCGAGATCACCACCGAGGTCTTCGGCCTTGAGTACGACCAGGTGCTCTTCATCGACGACGTGGCCCGCGTCGCCGAGGTGGCCCGGGCACTCGACATCCCCTTCATCGGGCACCCCAGCTCCTTCGAGCACAGCTTCCAGCCGCAGCTGATGCGCGAGGCCGGCACCCGCCACATCGTCGACTCGCTGCACTCCGTCGACGAGGACCTGCTGCGCACCCTCGACGCCGAGGCCGCCGCGCACACCGTCTGGCGCGGCTGACACCGCGCCCCCCGTCGTACCGGCCCGGCCCTCCCCCGCGTCGGGCCGGTACCCCCCACCACACAAGGAGCCACGCCGTGGACCGCGACCGCGACTGCCGCGCGCACACCGTGCTGCTGGACTTCGACGGAGTACTGAGCCTGAACGCCTCCAGCCTGCTGCTGAAGGCCCTGCACGAAGGCATCAACCGCCACACCGACCTGCCCTACGAGGCCACCGCGGCCCAGTTCAAGGCCATCAGCACCTTCCCGCAGCGCGAGAGCCTGCACATGCTGTTCACCGGCCTCGGCATCGAACGGCACCTGGCGGCCGAGATCGCCGCACTGCGCTCGCTCACCGCCGTCGGCGGCACCGCGCTCACCCTCGGCGAAGGCGTCAGGGAGTTCTGCGCCGAACAGCGCGCCCACGGTCTGCGGCTGCGGGTCTTCTCCACCATGGACCGCGCCACTGCGCGCCGCGCCCTGCTCGACGGCCTCTTCGACGACCAGGACTTCGTCCCCCTCGACCACGCGTCCAAGGCCGACCCCGACACCTACACGGGGCTGCTCGCCGCCGAGGGCGAGAGCCATCCGGAACGCTGGCTGCTCGTCGACGACTCCCCGCTGGCGCTGCGCGCCGCCAAGATCGCCGGGCTGCGCACCGTCCTCATGCGCGGCGAGGTCTTCACCGACGCCGACGTGGCCCCGTTCGGTTCCTACATCGACGCGCGGGCCACCTCCTTCGCCCAGCTCGGCGACGTACTGCGGACAGACGGGGCGGCGCTGCCGGCCTGACCACGCCGCCCCACCACCCCCACCACCCCCACTCCAGGCACCAGACACAGGAAGCCTCCCTATGTCCCACACACCTGCCGAAGCAGAGCCGGCCGCCGCACGAGCCGCCCGGACCGCCACCCGGTCCGAGCCGGGCCCCGCCCCCGGCACCCGGCCCGCGATCGGCCCCACCCGGACCCTGGTGGCCATCGCGCTGGCGGCCGTCATGCTGCCCATCTCGGTGACCGGGCCCGGCGTGGCGCTCGCCGACATGTCCGGCGCGCTGCACGCCTCGGCCGCCTCCACCCAGTGGGTCCTCAACGCCTACAACGTCGCCTTCACCGCGTTCATGCTGGCCGCCGGTTCCGCCGCCGACCTGTACGGGCGGCGCCGCATGTTCCTGACCGGGACCACCGTCTTCGCGCTGGCCTCCCTGGTGGCCGGCACCGCGCCCACCATCGTGCTCGTGGACGGCGCCCGGTTCGTCCAGGGCATGGGCGCGGCGGCGGTCCTCACCAGTGGTTCGACGCTGCTCGCGCACACCTTCGCGGGAGCCGCGCGGGCCAGGGCGTTCGGCATCTTCGGCGCCTCCATCGGATTCGGCCTGGCGATGGGCCCCTTCGTGTCGGGAGTGCTCGTCGGCGCGGCATCCTGGCACGCCGTCTTCCTCGTCAACGTCGTCCTGGGCGCGGTGGTCCTCGTCCTGGCCCGGCCGCTGCCCGAGTCCCGCAACCCCGAGGCGCGGCGGATCGACAAGCCGGGGGTGGCCACCTTCACCCTCGCTCTGCTGCTGCTCGCCCTCGCCTTCGTCGAGGGGCCCTCGCGCGGCTGGACGGGCGCCGCGACCCTCGGCTCCTTCGCGGGCGCCGCACTCTTCCTCGCCGCCTTCGTCGCCGTCGAACTCCGCAGCGACCAGCCCATGTTCGACCTGAGCCTGCTGCGCCGCCCCACCTTCGTCGCCATCATCTGGCAGCCCGTCAGCATCGTCTTCGCCTTCGCCGCCCTGCTGGTCTACCTGCCGCCGTACTTCCAGGGCGCGGGTGGCGCCGGTTCCACGATGTCCGGCGCGATGCTGCTGCCGCTCACCCTGCCGGTGTTCGTGCTGCCCCTGTTCTCCGGGGCGCTCGTCAAACGGCTCTCGGTGCGCACCCTGCTGGCCCTCGGCCCGGCCGTGCTCGCCGTGGCGCTGCTGCTGATGACTTTCACCGACCCGGTCTCCTCGCGCACCGGTCTGTACGCCGCGCTGCTGCTCGCGGGCATCGGCATCGGTCTCGCGTTCGGTGTCATGGACAACGCGGCGGTCAGCGTCGTGTCCCCGGAGCGCGCGGGCATGGCCTCGGGCATGTTCAACACCCTGCGCGTCGCCGGCGAGACGATCGGCGTGGCCTGCGTCGGCGGCCTGCTGCTGACCTCCACCCGGCAGCGGCTGTCAACCGCGGCCGGCGCGGACAGCGGCACGATGGCGGACGACGTGGTGCAGGGCAGGCTGTCCTCGGTCCGCCGCGGTGGGGGCGAGGAACTGGTGCACCGGGCCGTGCAGGGCCTGGAGCACGGCTGGAGCGTGGTGTACGTCGTCCTCGCCTGCGTCGCCCTCGCCGGCGCGGTCGCCATTTTCACCCTGGTCCGGGACCGCGACCTGGACCCGGCGGCGACCGGCAAGGACGACTGAACTCCCGCCCGGACGCCGGGGACCACCGGCCCCGGGACCACCGGGACGACGTCCCGGACCGCTTGAGCGCCTCTGCCGCCGCCCCGGTCCCGCTGCCCCGGTTGCGCTGCCTCCCGCCCGGCCGCTTCTGCCTGGCCCTCACTGCCCGGGGCCAGGCACGCGTTCGCCCCCGCTCCCTCGCCGGCACCCCGACCGGCTGGTGAACGCCACGGCCGTGGGCCGGGTGGGCCGGGCGGGCCCGGCAGAACACCACCCGCCCCTTCCGCGCCGCCCGTCCGGCACCGGCCGGCTCTTCGCGAGCACGGCTCCGGCGGGCTCCTGCATCACCGTGGCCGACGTCCTGCCGCGCCCGGTGTCGTGCGCGGCGCCTACCCGGCCCGTCACGGCGCCCTGACCGTTACGTGGGTCACTTGCCTGGCGGCCTGCGGTCTGCCGCCCGCTGTCCCTGGGCTTACCGCACGACGCCACAGGGGACTGGGCCTGGCCGCTCGTGGCCGCACGGACCACACGCGGTGGTGCGGTGGCCGCCGTACGACGACCACCGCACCACTGTGCGCGGGACGCCCCCCCGACCACCACCGCACCACCGTGCGTGGGACGCCCCCGTCGATCACCGCACGAGGGCCACCTCGACGGCATCGGCGGCATCGACGCGCGCCGTCGTCATGCCTCGCTGTCGTTCCCCGCCCGCACCAGCGAGAAGACGGCCTGCGCCACGTCCCGGCCGCCCTGTTCGAAGGCGACCGGGACCGTCTCGCCCCCGCCCGCATCCCGCCGCCGCGGTCGCCCGGCCCGTACGGTCAGCGGCTCGTCGAGTTCGGCGTAGGCACCGAAGGACGCGCGCAACCCCGACAGCGCCCAGCGCGCGGGGTCCTCACCGGTGAACTCCCCGGCCGACAGCAGCGCCGCCTGCCGCCCCGCCTCCATCAGGACCATGCCCGGCACGTGGTCCTGCGGATGGTCGAACAGACTGGCGTGGCCGCCGTCCACGCGCAGCCGGGCCGCGACGCCGTCCTCGCCGCGCACGGCGTCGAGCAGCACCACGTTCTCCGGGCGCGCCCGCCCCACGCGGGCCGGCTCCACCAGCCCCGCGAGCTCCGGGGTGCGGTAGGCGTCCGACGTCGGTGCCGTCCCGGCCGGACGGTCGCGCAGCTTCGCGTACACCGTGTCGGCCACGTACTTCACCCGCATGGTCACCTCGCCCAGCGGACGTCCCGACACCGACACGCGCATGCGGTACGCGAGTGCGCGCAGCGATCCGGCGATCCACTGCGCGTCCTGCGTCGTGGCGTCGACGGTCACCGGCACGGGGCCGCCCGCCCAAGGGGCCAGGGCGCCGTCGGACAGGGTCATCGACCAGTCCCGCAGCACGAACTTCGTCCCGAACGGCGCACCGAAGTGCGTGTGCACCGCATGGGTCTCCGCCTGCCGGCAGCATTCGAGCAGCAGCAGCGGGTCGACGAGCCCGACTGTCGTGTGGTCGGTGTAGTACGTGTGGGAGGGCGGCAGCAGGGCGGCCGCGACGAAGTGCTCCTCGTCCACCCGCGCGCTGTCCGTGAGGAACACCTCCGACAGCGCACGCCGATGGACGAGGGCGCGCCGCACCGTCTGCTCGCAGGTGAGCGCGGCCCGCACGGCCTCGGCCACGTCTGCTCCGGCAGGCCCGGTCACTACAGTCATCCGGCTCCTCTTTCACTTCTCTCACGGCATCGGGGGGAAGGGTCGGGCTCGGCTCGGCCGTCACTGCCCGCCTCCCCGGTCGTCACACTCCCAGCCGCGCCTAACACCCGACTCACACCCGCGTCATGACGCGAACCGCGATCGCGATCGGGCGTGGCCCTGACCATCACGGCCTCGATGCGTCCGTACCGGCTCCCGGCGCGCGATGCCGGCCGGACCGGGGACTCGGCCTCGTCCCTGAACGCCGACGGCGGCCGCCGCCCGGCCCCTCGTGCTCAGCGCCCTGACGCCGCGGGCGGCGGCCGTCCTGCGACATCAGGGCGTTGCGGCCCCTGACCCTTCGTCCCGGCCGCCGACGGGCAGACCCGCCGGCAGGGCGCGCCGGCTTGCCCTGACGTGCTCACGCATCACATGCTCGGCACTGTCGCCGTCCTTGGCGAGGATCAGTTCCACGACGCCGGCGACCTCAGCATGTTCGTCGCGGCCGGGGCGGGGGCGGTCCTGCACCTGCCGACCTACCGGCTCGAACCGCTCTGGGTGAAGGGCACGGGCGGGGCACCGCTGCCCGCGGGCGCACCCGACCGCTCCGAGGCAGTGGTCCGGCAGAACCACTGAGGGCCTGGACGGCCCCGGTCCGACAGCCGGTACGACTCCGGCCGACCGGACGGCGCCCCGCTGCACGGCGGACGGCGGTGGCGGGACCGTCACAAGGACCGTCATCCCCGACGCCTCACCGCTCGCCCTCGATCGGCAGACGGGTCCTGCGGCGGTGGAGGAAGCGGGTGAGCCTCGTGACCGCCTCTGTGAGCATCTCGGTCGGTGCGAGGGTGACGATGCGCAGGTGCCCGGGTGGCACCGGACCGAGTCCGGAACCCGGGACGACGAACAGGCCTTCCTCGCGCAGCAGGCCGCCGGCCACGGACTCGTCGTCGGCCAGACGGTACCGCCCGCGGTCGATGCGCGGAAAGGCGTAGAACGCGCCGCGGGGTTTCACGGTCCGCACCCCCGAGATGCCGTCGAGGAGGCCGCACAAGTGGTCCCTCCGTCGGCACAGTTCCCCTCCCGGGGCGGTCAGGGCGGTCGTGTCGTCGACGCGCAGCGCGGCTTCCACGGCGCGCTGCGCCGGGACGTTCGGGCACAGGCGGAGGGAGGTGAGCGTGTCAAGCGCGTCGGTCAAGGCGTTCTCATGGCCCGGGCACCCGGTCAGGGCCAGCCATCCCATGCGGTACCCGGGGATGCGACTGCGTTTGGAGAGCCCGCCGAACGTCAGGCAGGGCACGTCCGGAGCACGGGTCGCGAGCGGGGCGTGCGGTACGCCGTCGTAGAGATGGTCGGCGTAGATCTCGTCGGCCAACAGCACCAGGCGGTGCCGACGGGCGACGTCGGCGATGCCGTCGAGGATCTCGGGGGGCCAGACGGCACCGGTGGGATTGTTCGGGTTGATCACCAGCAGGGCCCGGGTGCGGTCGGTCACCCTGCGCGCGATGTCCGCCGGGTCCGGGAACCATGCGGATGCCTCGTCGCACCGGTAGTGCACCGGTGAGCCCCCGGCCAGAACAGCGGAGGCCGTCCACATGGGGTAGTCCGGCGCGGGAACCAGGACTTGGTCGCGCGGCCCCAGCAACGCGTGCAGAGCCAGGGCCGCCAGCTCCGACACGCCGTTGCCCAGGTAGACGTCGCGCGAGCCGACCGTGTCGAGCCCCTTCGCCCGGTAGTGCCGGGCCACCGCTTCACGGGCCGCGGGCAGCCCCTGCGCGGGGCTGTATCCGCAGGAGCGGCCGAGGTTGTCGCGTACGGCGTGCACCACCTCGGGGCTCGGGGCCAGACCGTACGCGGCGGGGTCCCCGAGGTTCAGCGCGAGTACGTCGTCTCCCGCCGCTCGCATGCGTTCGGCCTGCGCTGCCAGCGGGCCGCGCAGACTGTAGGAGATGCGGGACAGCTTCCTTGACGTGCGGATGTCCGCGTGGGCGGTCATGAGATGCCTCGGGATGGTCGGGACGGGCGCAGCAGCGCGGATGTGGGGATGCGTACGGTCATCGGAGGGCGTCGGGCGGTGCCAGGAATCCCGTTCGCCTGAACTCGTGCAGATAGGTGTCGAGCAGGTCGGCGTCCACGGGCGGGCAGACCAGGGGGCTGTCGGCGAGCGCCGCGTCGGCGTTGCGGCGGCCGAACGCCGGGAAGACGCCGTCGGTGTACATCTGCTTGATGGAGACCTCGCTGTCGCGGGCCGGTTCGGCGAACATGGCCACGTACGGGGCCATCGGGTGATCGGGGTGTCGGGCCGTCAGGTCGGCGAGCATGTCCGTCCACGCCTGGTAGGACACGGTCCGGATCTCGTACCCCATGGCGGCCAGCCGTTCCACGAGCAGGGGCAGGCGGGCGTCGTGGGGGTTGGTGACGTGGTAGACGCGCCCATCGGGTTCCTGGTGGGTGATGATGTGGGTGATCGCGTCCGCCGTGTAGTCCACGGGCACGAAGTCCAGCGGCAGGTCCATGTCCGGGGCGAGGCCTGTCTCCGCGATGGTGCGGAACAGGGCACACATCATGGTGTCCGTGTTCCAGACTCCGCGGTCCACGGTGCCGGTGACCTCGTAGGGGCGGTGGATGGCCACGGGCAGTCCGCGTCGACCCGCTTCGGCGACGAGGCGTTCGGCGACCCACTTGGTCTCGGGGTACCCGAGGGACAGCCGGTCGGCGTGGTCGAGGGGTGTGTCCTCGTCGACGTGTTTCGTGCCGGCGGTGCCGAATCCCGCGATCACCGCGATGGTGGATATGTAGTGGACCGGCTTGGTGGTGTGCCTGCCCGCCAGTTCCAGAATGGTGCGGGTGCCGCCGACGTTCACGGGTGCCAGCGCCCGGTAGGGGTAGGCGAAGTTCACCCGGGAGCCGCAGTGCACGATCAGGTCGACGTCTCGGGCCAGGCGGTCCCAGTCGGGACCCGTCAGGCCGAAGTGCGGCTCTGCCAACTCCCCGGGCACGGGGACCACATGGCGGAGCAGCGGTTCGGGATCCAGACCGTAGCGCCGCATCCGGGCTGCCAGCCGGCCGCGGGCCTGTGCCGGGTCACCGGCGCGGATCAGGCAGTGCACTCGTTCCGCGCCGTTGCGGATCAGCCGGTCGGTGAGGTAGACCCCCAGGAATCCGGTGGCGCCGGTCAGCAGTACCTGGCGGGGCGCCCGGGGATCGGCCGCCTGGGGCGCGGCGTAGCGAACTTCGGGGGCGAGGCGGCTCTCGGCCGTGAAGTCGGTCTCCGTACGTCCCGCGTCCTCGTGCCCCGCGAGGAGTCCCTCCACCGTCGCGGTGAAATCGCTCAGGGACGGATCGGCGACCAGGCTGCGGATCATGGTGCGCCCGGATGCGGCTCCGATCCCGAGTCGTTCGCGTACCGCGGCGGTGACCTGGGTGGCTCGCAGGGAGGTGCCTCCCAGGGCGAAGAACCGTGCGTCGCGCCCGACCGCGTCCAGCCCCAGGACATCGCGCCACACTCCGGCGAGGATCTGCCCCACCTCGCCGCGGGGGGCGCCCTCGTCGTCGGCCGGGGCGGCGGCGGGCGACGCCAGTGAGGCCAGCGACCGGCGGTCGACCTTGCCGCTGGAGGTGAGGGGAAGCGCGTCCACCAGCGTGATACGCGTCGGCACCATGTAGGTTGGCAGCCGGTCGCGTACATGCTCGTGCAGCTGGTTCACGAGTGCGTCCTGCTGCCCGCCGGCGTGCGTGACGACCGCGGCGACCAGCCGCTCTCCCGCTCCCTCGCCGACGACGTCGACGGCGCTCTGGTGCACCAGTTCGTGCGACGACAGCACCGACTCGACCTCGTCCAGTTCGACGCGATAGCCGCGGACCTTCACCTGCCGGTCGCGGCGTCCGAGGAACTCGAGCGCTCCGTCCTCGCGCCGACGGGCCAGATCGCCGGTGCGGTACAGCACCCCGCCCACCGGATCGGGGCTCCACCGGTCCTTCACGAAGTGCTCCGCGGTTCGGTGCGGGTCGTTGAGGTAGCCGAGGGCCACCCCGTCCCCGCCGACCCACAGCTCGCCCGTCTCGCCGGGCGCGGCGATCTCGCCGTCCTCGCGCACCACATAGGCGGTCGATCCCGCGACCGGCACCCCGATGGGCACGTTCTCGGCCTGCGCGGACAGGTCGTCCACCCGGTGGACGGTGGACAGGGAGGAGTTCTCGGTGGGACCGTAGCCGTTGAGCAGCGCGCCTGGCCGGCCCTTCTCCAGCACGGAGCGCACCGCGCGAGGGCTGAGCACGTCACCGCCCGCGATGAGACGGCGCAGGCCGGAGAACATCCTCGGTGCGATGTGGGCATGCTGGTGGAAGAGGCCCGCGCTCAGCCACATCACGCTGACGTGCCGACTGTGCAGCACGTTCTCCAGTGCCTTCGGATCCAGCAGGTCGCCGTCCTCGGCGAGTACGAGGCAGGCGCCGTTCGCCAGGGTGGAGAAGATCTCGAAGCACGAGACGTCGAACGTCAGGTTCGTGGTCGCGAGGACGCGGTCGTCCTCCAGGATGCGCAGGTCCCCGGCCCCGCGGGCCAGCCTGGTCTGCCCGCGATGGGGGCACACCACGCCTTTGGGGGCGCCGGTGGATCCCGAGGTGTAGATGATGTAGGCCGCCTCACCGGCGTTGCGCTCGTGCCACCAGCGCGGATCGGCGTCTGCGGGGGCGGCGAACAGTTCGTCATGGGGGACGACGGCCGTCTGCTCGGGGGCTTGCACGGGCTCGTCCGTCTCGTGGACGCTCAACCGTGCCCCGGCGTCCTGGAGGATCTGGTGCAGGCGCTCGGCGGGCTGGTCGGGGTCGAGGGGAAGGTACACCCCGCCCGCGTGCAGAACGGCCAGAACGGTGGCGACTGCCGCCGGGGACCTGCGCATCACCACGGCCACGACGTCTCCGGCGCGGACTCCGCGGGCCCGCAGACCGGTGGCGCCGCGCATGACCTGCGTCGCCAGTTCCCCGTACGTCCATGCCCCACCGTTCCACTCGACAGCGGCAGCCTCGGGCCGGGCGTCGGCCACTTCCGTGAAGAGGGAGGGAACAGTGGCGTCCCGGGGGTAGGTGACGGACGCCTGGTTCCAGGTACGGGCGTGCCGGGGCGGAGCGGTGGGGGTGGGGTTGTCCTGTGTCGTCATGACGACTCCTGTGTACGGCGGGATCGGGTGTGCCGCCTCCCCGGGTGTCCTCCGCCGGGGAGGCGGCGCGAGGACCCGAAGGGGGTGCGGGCGGGTCCTCACGGGCACGGTGCGGGCGTTTGCCGCACCGTGGTGCGGTGGGAAAGGGGTCCTAGGCGTCTCGCCTCTCGGCGACGATGCTGTGCACCGACGCCTCCTGCCGGAGCAGGGCGACGGCGAGCTCCGTGGCCATGCTCCTGATCGCCTCCAGCGGCGGGCTCGTCTCCTGCGGGAAGTGCGCGTCGATGTTGCTCTTCAGTTCCAGAACCCATCGGGCGGCGTCTTCCGGTGACGGGAGCATGCGCTCGTCCAGGACGCGGAACCCGCTGTCCCGCAGGACGCCGGTGACATACCGCAGTGACTTGCGGTGCCCCAGGGCGAGATGGTCCGTGTCCGGGGGCAGCTGCGGCTCGGCGGTCAGGAACCTCTCGCTGTAGAGGGTCTCGGAGATGACGAACAGCCCTCCTGGCCGCATGCGCTGGGCCAATGCCCCGACCGCGGTCTCGTACACCTGAGGGGGGAAGTGGGTGATGGCGCCCCGGGCCGTCACCAGGTCGTAGGGCTGTCCGCTGTCGGGCAGCTCGGCGATGTCGGCGGCGTCGCACAGGTAGAGGTGGATGCGGTCCGTGCCGGCTGCCCGGCCGGCGCAGTAGGTGAGCTGTTCGGCACTGATGTTGATGCCGTCCAGGCGAGGGCAGTCGGGGAAGACGTCCGCAAGGTGCCGTAGCGTCGCTCCCCATCCGCATCCCACGTCCAGGATGCGCCGCGGGGTGGGGTGGTGGGGTCCGAGACCGGCGGCCACTGCGAGTTGCAGCCGCAGGTGCCTGAGGCCGGCCTCGTCCAGGGAGACGGGACGTGGGGAGTCCGGGTGGCCGAAGACGCCCCACTGGAAGTGCAGTTGTTCACCGAGGACCTTCTGCCAGTCGCCCGGCGCGTCCTGGTAGGCGCGGACGACCTGCTCCCGGAACGAGTCGGTGCGGCGGCCGGTGACCACCTCGTACGCCGGACCGTCGACGCGGTTCACCGGTTTCCCTCGCCTTGGCCGGGGCGCCGTGCGGGGGTCGGCCGGTCGCCTCGCGTCTGAGGGGTCGCGGCCGTTTCGGCTGCCGCGACCCGCCAGACCTCCAGCAGCGAGCCCGCGACGCGGTGGGCGTGGAACAGGGCCTCGTCGGGGTCGTCGCCACGGTCGAGGCCGTCCTGGACCACCGCCAGGGCGAGGTCGTTCAGCGCGTCGTCACCGGGGTCGTCGTAGTAGTCGATGAACTCCTGCGGGACCTCGGCGCCCGCCGCACGCAGACGTCGTGCGACGGCAGTGGCGCCGGAGTAGTAGATCTGCATGTCGGTGTGGACCGCCAGGGCTGCCGCGGCCTGGCTCGCGGACGTCGCGATCCACGACATGTTGCCGTGGAAGGAATAGGCACCGAGGTCCGTCGACCAGTCCGCCAGATCGGCCTCGCTCATGCCCAGGGCGCGGGCCACGCCCGCCAGCTTGGGGGTCGCCTCGCGGACGATGCGCACCAGCGTCGACCAGAGTTCGGCGGCGGGCTCGTGGGGGAACCGGGTCAGCAGGGTTCCGTACGCGACGAGTTCGACCGCGTGTGCCTGGTACTCGATCTGGACCAGGCGCCGCAGCGGTTCGAGGGTGCCGGGGCCCGTCAGGGGCGCCAGGGTGAGAGGGTTGCCGGGTTCTCGGCCGGCGACGGCCTGCCGGACGTGGTCGGCCAGGGCCTTCGCGTCGCTGTGGGTGTGAGAGGACATGTGATTCCCTTCTGGAGTACGGCTCTTGTGCAGGTGAGGGCTCCGGCGCTCACGGCGCGCAGGCCGGGGCCGCGCAGTACCCGGGCGGCGGACCGCCGGTCGCGGTGGGCGGCGGGAGGTAACCGCTGTCCCGGAGTTGTCCGAGACAGTGGTCGATCAGCCGGTCGTCCACCGGCGGGCACGTCAGACCGGCGTCCGCCGACACACGGTCGGCGTTGCCTTGGTCGAAGTGGGGGAACGTACCGGAGAAGTACGCCTGCTCGATGGCGTCGCATACCGGCACGGGCTCGGCGAACAAGGGGAGGTAGGGGGTCATCGGGTGCCGGGGGTCCGCACTCGTCGCCCGGGCGACCGTGTCCACCCACGTCCGGGGCCCGACCACGCGTACGCGATACGACATGGCGCGCAGACGGTCGACGAGGAGGGACAGTTGTCCCGCTCGGGGATTGGCGATGTGGTGGACGCGGCCGTCGGGCCGCTCGTGGGTGATCGCCCGGGTGATCAAGTCAGCCGTGTAGTCCACGGGGACGAGGTCGAGGGACAGGCGGACGTCGGGGGCGGTGCCGGATTCTGCGATGGTGCGGAACAGCGCGCACGTCAGGGTGTCGGTGTTCCATGCGCCGTCGTCACACGCGCCCGTGAGGTACGAGGGGCGGTGGACGGACACGGGAAGCCCTTGCCGTCCCGCATCCATCACCAGTTCCTCGGCGACCCACTTGGTCTGGAGGTAACCGGGCGGGAGCCGGTCGGGATGGCCGAGCGGTGTGCACTCCGCCACGTGGCTGACTCCGGCGCGTCCGGATCCGCCGAGGACACCCAGGGCGGAGATGTGGTGGAGGGGCTTGAGCCGGTGGGCCGCGGCCAGTTCGACGACCGTGCGCGTGCCGCCGACGTTGACCGGGGCCAGTGCTCGGTAGGGATAGGCCAAGTTGACCTGCGCGCCGCAGTGCACGACGAGGTCGGTCGTCCGTGCCAGCCGGTTCCAGGTGTTCTCGTCCACGCCGAAACGTTCGGCGGACAGATCTCCCCGGACCACCGTGACCCGGTCGTCCAGGCTGCGCGGGTCCAGTCCGAAGCGTCGCATCCGGGCCGCGATACGCGCGGCACCGCGTGACACGTCCGGTGCGCGGACGAGGCAGCAGACGCTCCGCGCTCCGGCCCGCACGAGCCGCTCGATGAGGTGGACGCCGAGGTAGCCGGTACCACCGGTGACGAACACCGTGCCCGGAGAGCCTGCCACGAACCGCGCGCCGGGGGACGACGGGACCCACCTCGCTCGCGCCTCGGCCCGGAAGTCCGGCGATCCGTCCGGTACGGGCCTCGTGCCCTGCTCGGCGAGGCGCCGTACCCGGCCGGTGAAGGCCGCGAGTGCGGGAGCGCTCAGCAGGGCGTCCACGAGTGCGCTGCTGAACTCCGGGCCCAGGCCGAAGCCGCGGCGGACGGCCGCCGCGGCCTGCACAGCCATCAGCGAGGTCCCTCCCAGGGCGAAGAAGTCGTCCTCGCGCGCCACGGCGTCCGTGCCCAGAACCTCGCACCAGATCCGCTCGACAGCCGACTCGTCCGCGTCCTCCCGCGGGGCCGGGGCCCGGCGGCGGCCGGCTTCCGGCGGGGCGAGCCGGGACAGGAGACGGACGCGGTCCGCCTTGCCGCTCGCCGTCAGCGGCAGGCTCGTCACGCAGACGATCCTCCTGGGGACCATATGGGCCGGCAGACGGTCCTGGACGTGCTCGGACAGGCGAGCGGTGAGCGTGGTGGCATCCGCGCGAGGGGAACGGACCACGACCGCGCCGAGGTGTTTTCCCGGCCCTTCACCCAGGACGTCGACGGCGGCCTCCCGGACATCGGGATGGCTGGACAGCACTGCCTCGACCTCTTCGAGCTCCACCCTGAAGCCGCGCAGCTTCACCTGCCTGTCCCGGCGGCCGAGGAACTCCAGCACTCCGTCGGCGCGCCGGCGGACCATGTCCCCCGTGCGGTAGAGCCGCGCCCGTGGGTCGTCGCCGAAGCGGTCGGGGACGAAGCGCTCGGCAGTGCGTTCGGCGTCGTTGAGGTAGCCGATCGCCACGCCGTCTCCGCCCAGCCACAGCTCTCCCTCCTGGCCGGCCTGCGCGAGGGTGCCGTCGGGGCGCACCACGTAGGCGGTGGTGGCGGGAACGGGTGTGCCGATGGGAACGAGTTCGGCGTGCTCAGGCACCTCGTTCACCACGTGGGAGGTACTGATGACACTGTTCTCGGTCGGTCCGTAGCCGTTGACCAGAGTGGCGGGAGGGCCCTGTGCCAGCACGGCTCGGACGGCGCCGGGACTGACCGTGTCACCCCCGACCATCAGGCAGCGCAGGCCGGAGAACAGGTGCGGCGCCGACTGGGCGTGGACGTGGAAGAGCCCGGCGCTCAGCCACAGGGTGGTGATGCGGTGGCGTCGCAGACACTGTGCCAACGCCTCGGTGTCGAGCAGGTCGTCCCGCTCCGGCAGGACGAGGCATGCTCCGTTGAGCAGGGTGCAGAAGAGTTCGTAGCACGAGACGTCGAACGTCGGGTTCGCGGTGGCGAGAAGGCGATCGCCGGGCTGTGGGACCGCCGGGTGGTCCGCGGTGACGAAGCGGACCAGTCCCCGGTGGGAGCACAGTACGCCCTTGGGGGCACCGGTCGAGCCGGAGGTGTAGATGAGGTACGCGGCGTCGGTCGCCAAGGGCCCGGCCGACCGGCACGGTCCCTCCGGCGTGTCCTCGCCGTCGAGGTCACCGGTGGTGACCCGTGTCGCGGCCGGCGAGGACGCGGGGACCTCGGCGTCCGTCGCGGTCACGAGGCACGTGGGCGACGAGTCCTCGATCATGGTGACGAGGCGGTCGCGGGGCGTCCGCGGGTCGAGGGGGAGATAGACGGCGCCCGCCGCCAGGACGGCGAGCACGGTCACCACCCACTGGGCGGAGGATTCCAGCAGGACGGCGACGATGTCGCCGTCCTCCACGCCCCGGGCACGCAGGCACGCGCGGGCGCGGCACACCCGGTCGTACAGTTCACGGAACGTCCACTGGCCGTCGTCCCAGACCAGGGCGACGCTTTCCGGCGTCTTTCGGGCCTGCTCGGCGAAGAGGTCCGCAAGGACGGCGTCGCGCGGGTAGCCGGCACCCGTGTCGTCATGCCCGCTGACGCAGTCGTGGTGTGCGGGCCTCGTGGACGGCATGATCGATCCCTTCTCGTGCGGCAACTGGTGGGCAGGTGGACGGACTCGCGGCGGTCACCCGGTGAGCACGACCCTCCCGCTGCGCCCCGCCCGCCGGACGTGGCCGAGCGCGGCGGGGAAGTCGGCGAGGTCGTAGCGTTCCGCGACCTCCAGGCCGGGCAAACCGCGCGCCACGGTCGCCTCGACCTCCCGGGTGAGGTGACGCAGCTCCTGCGCGTCCAGGCGCTCCATGCGTGCGGGGAGCCAGAAGCCGCGCATGGTCACCTGGTGGAAGACCAGGTCGTCGGGGGTCACCTGGAGCGGGCTGCCGGAGAGCATGCCGTAGGAGATGAACTGTCCGGCCGGGCGAAGGCAACGCAGGGCGGCGCCACCGATGGCCCCTCCGACCGCATCGAGCACGGCGCCCACCCGATGACGCCCGGTGGTGTCGAGCACCGTCTCGACGAGCGTGCGGGCGGAACTGACCAGTACGGGCTCCGCTCCCGTACGCGCCAGTACGCGCGCCTGCTCCCGGCGTCGGACCACGGGCAGGCAACGGAGGCCGCGCCGGCGTGCCAGGTGGACCGTCATGCGGCTCACGGCGGACGCGCCCGCGGTCAGGAGCAGCGTGTCACCCGGTTCGAGGGCGACCTCGCGGAGCAGCAGAACGGCGGTGAACGGGTTCACGGTGAACTGGCAGGCGACGTCCGTGGAAACGTCGTTCGGCAGGGGGAGAACAGAGCTGCCCGGCACACAGACCTCCTCCTGCCACGTTCCGGAGGCCGAGACGGCCACTCGGGTACCGGGCACGGGGCCCCTCGTCCCCGCGCCCAGGGCCTCCACGGTGCCTGCTCCCTCGAAGCCGGCGACGGCCCAACCGCTGCCTTCGGCGCGGCCGTCCGGGTGCGAGGTGAAAGATGCCTCCCGGCCGTACGCCCCCTGGACGAACAACAGGTCCGAGGGGTTGATCGGGCGTGCGGCCAGCCGTACCCGCACCTGGTCCGGCCCGGGTTCGGGGCGGGGAAGTTCCGTCATGTCCAGTACGCGGGCGGGGTCGCCGTACTCCTTGAAGGCCAGGGCGCGCACGGTCAGCCCACTCCGTCGCCAAGACACCGGCACAGGGCTTCACTCAACGAGCCGATGGTCTCCTTGCCGCTGTGGACCACGTTGTTGACGAGTACGTGCGTGGCGTCGCCGCCCCGGAGCGCATCGGCCAGTTGCTCCGCCGAGCCCGCACCGCCGGAAGCGATGACCGGAAGCTTCGAAGCGTGTGCCACGGCCCGGGTGAGGTCCAGGTCGTAACCGCTGCCCGTGCCTTCGCGGTCCACGCTGTTGGCGAGCAAGGCACGCACGTGGAGGTTCCCGAACCGCCGGGCCACCTCCAGGACGTCGACCGCGGTCGGGGTGGCACCACCGTCGACGAGGGCATGCCATCCCTGCTGCCGGTCCCCCGAGCAGTTGACGACGCCCATGAGCCGCCGGGCCCCGAGCAGGCTCGCCGTTTCCGCCACGCGCTCGGGTTCGGTGACCATGCTCGTGCTGACCGAGAGCGCGTCGGCGCCGGCGGACAGCACCTGGGTGCAGGCTTTTGGCGAGGGCAGGGTTCCGTGCTGCACGGAGACGAGCAGGTCGAGACCGGTCGCCTTCACGTCGTGTAACAGGTCGGGCAGATAGCCGGAGTCGGACCAGGCGTCGACGACGTCCAGGAACAGTTGCTCGGCGCCGTCGCGCGCGTACCCGGCGGCGATGCCGACCACGTCGAGCGGGTCGCGCAGGCCCCCGGCGCCGGACGGGCCGGTGGCCACTCCTCCACGTACGTCGATGCAGGGAATCACCTGCCTGGCCAGGCGCGCCGGGGAGAGGGGTTTCGTACCGTCTTGTCGCATCAGTCATCCGCCTTGGGTGTCGTCGCAGAGCCGCCGCAGTCGTTCGCTGCGGGGTGCGAGGGTGTGTGCTGCGGCCAGAGCCGATGCCATGGCCGCTTCCTGTGTCTCCACCGGTGTCGTGCAGTGTCCGAGGAAGAAGAGGCGCTGCCCGTCCCGCACGGCGCCCAGCGTCTGCCGTGCGCGACTCGCCCCCGGGGTGGGGAGTGACGCCCGGAACGAGGAGCGGGCCAGTTCCTCCCGGGGCCGGCCGCAGCGGTGGTCGAGCTGGCTGACGAACAGGTCGAGCCCGAGCGAGGGGCCGTACCATGTCGTCGTCCGGCTCCGTTCCCCGTCCACGGTGGTGTTGGCGGTGGACCACGCATGCCGTTCCTCGGGCATCCCGAAGGGATCGCGGTGCAGTACGTAGGTCACTTCTCGGTACTCGACGGCCTCCAGGGCGGCTCGCCGGGCCGCCGTGCCCGCCAGACCGATGAGCGCTGCCCGGGCGCGGTCCGCCGGGAGTGCCAGCGCCACTGCGTCCACGGGGTGGACGTCCCCCGTGGAGTCCGCCAGTTCGAACCCGTCCTCCGTCTGACGCACGGCTCGCAGACCGGCGCCCAGCCGTACCGTGGCCGAGCGTGCACCGGCGGCCAGCCCGTGGACGAGGGAACTGGTGCCCGATCGGAGATAGGTCGTACGGGCCACGTCCTTTGGCCGGACGGCAGTCGCACCCACTGCGCGTGCCGACAGGGAACGCACCTCCCGCAGTGTGGTGCCGTGCAGGGAGGCGGGCAGTGCGCACAGCAGGCGTTCCGTCGAGGGCGGGAGCGCCCAGCAGTCGAGGACGTCGCCGAACGTGACCTCCCAGGACATCCCCTCCCTCTCCCATCGGGCCGACTCCTCGGCGAGACGGACCAAGGCCTCATGCGCCTGTCCTCCGGTCGTGACCTGGCGAGCCGTGTCGGTGGGTTCGCCGGGGGAGACCCACAGAGCGGAACGTTCCTGCTCAGCGATCAGCACCCGGGAGGCGGTGGTCGGCACCAGGGTGTCCGTGGGCAGACCGACCGACGCCACGATGTGCCGCCAGACCGGAGACGCCTCGACGGGCGTCTCCCTGACACCGAGATCGACGACATGAGCCGGCCCACCCGCCGTGGTGAGGACGGAGTCGGCGTTTCCACCGAGCCTGCGGCGTTCCTCCAGCAGAAGCACCTCGTGACATCCGTCGAGCAACCAGGCCAGCGTGAGCCCCGCGATCCCACCGCCTGCTATGCCTACTCGCATGCGCGTGATCCCTTCCCGCCGGCCGAGGCCGCGCCGACGGCGGCCGGTGCTCGCTGCGGCCCGGCAGCGAACCGCCAGAACCCGTCGAGTCCTTCCACCAGCAACCTGGACACGGACACGGCCCGTTCGGCGGAGTCGCCACGGCGGATGCCGTCTTCCACAGCGGCGGCGGCCAGGTCGAGCAGCTTCGACGGTGTCGGCATGTCGTAGTAGTCACGGAAGGCGTCGGGCAGGCGCATCCCCGCATCCGTCAGTGTCCGCACCAGTTCTCGGCACTCCCGTGCGTAGGCCGCGAAGTCCGCGCGGAGCGCCAGGGCGGCGGCAGCACGCTCGGCATGCAGGCACACCCAGGAGACCGCCATGGGGAAGGAGAGCGCACCGTCGGCCTGCGAGAGGCCAGGAGGGACAGGGGAAGGCGCACCCAGGTCCTGGGCGCAGGCGTCGAGCCCGGGCCTGAGCGAGCGCAGAGCGGAGTTCAGTTCGGCGAACAGATCGCCTGCCGGCCCGCTCGGAAAACGAGCGAGGAGTACGGCATAGGCGACGGTCTCGGCCTCCATGCACCACAGGTCCGCCTGGACCATGCGAAGCAGGCTCCCCTTCGAGAGCAGTCCGGCACGAGCCGACCGCAGCAGCGGGTTGTCACGCTGCCCGATGATCTCCTCCTGCTGCGTGAGCAACTGGTCCACAGCAGACGCAGGATCGACATTCATGATTTCCCCTTCCCGACGTCTCGAATTGACCGCCTGTCAAGTGCCACGGGTGCCCGGGCTTCGCACCGGGTAACGACCAGTCATTCGGTACCTTCGATACGGCACCTCTGTCCTTCGGTCCCGGTTCGATCCTTGAAGCGGGACCGTGGAGGGGCGGATTCACGGAGAAATGCGGGCCCGACATGTGACGTACCTTCGGCTGCCATGCGATGCTCTGATACGTGGTGACACACGTGAGCTCGTGTGTGACCACGTGACAGGAGCCGGGAAAAAAAGCGGACTTGACCGGATCGCGAGTTCGCGGCACCGAGAAGAAAGGGGGAAGATTTCCATACTGACATCTGCTCTGCTCAGGCCCGCCCCGGCCTTGAGTGTGAGTCCCCTCCCGAGGAGCAGCCCGTGCCCGACGAGGATGAAGCCTGCCGCCAGGAGATCGTACGCAGTCTTCAGCAGTTGCTCACGGAACTCGACGCGATTACCCATCTCCTGAGGAGGCTGGTGAACGCATACGAGTCGCAGCCCGGATCGTCGATCCATTCAGCGCAGACGCGAGGGACTCCCACTCGTTCCGAGGGCACGGAAAAAGATCCCTTCACGGAGATGACCGGCTCGTTCACCGAACGGGAGAACCAAGTCTTCCGACTCCTGCTGACCGGAATGTCGAACCGGCAGATAGCACGCAACCTGGGTATAGCCGAGCGCACGGTCAAGAACAACTTGCACTTGATCTACCGGAAGCTCGGAGTGGCGGGCCGGACCGAAGCCATTTCAAGATTTATCGGCCCCTGGGCCGGGACGGACTCGGGTTCCGGCAGCGACTGAGCGGGCGCGTCGGCGTGAGCGGCTCCGTGGTGCAGTTCCACGAGAGTGGGGGGCAACGAGCTCAGGGTGGTGGCGGCACCGCCTGCCTTCACGCGGCCGGACGGTTCAAGATGGCCGGTATGGATCTGAGTGAGTTCGGCGAGTTCCTGAGGTCGCGACGCGATCGCATCCGGCCAGGTGAGGTGGGGCTTCCCCAGTCGGCACGACGTCGGGTGCCCGGGCTGCGCCGCGACGAGGTGGCCGCCCTGGCCGGGGCCTCGGTCGACTACTACAACCAGCTGGAGCAGGGGCGTGGCTCGCAGCCGTCGGAGCAGATGGTGGCAGCGCTCGCGCGGGCGCTGCGACTGACCGAGGACGAGCGTGCGCATCTGTACTTCCTCGCCGGGCGCCCGTTGCCGCCGCGGCACGGACCGTCGGCCCACGTGCATCCAGGCATGCTCGACCTGCTCGAACGCCTGCCGGACACGCCGGCGGCGGTGATCACCGACTTGCACGCGACGTTGGTGCAGAACCGCCTCGCCACGGCCCTGCTCGGGCCGGTTCCCGAGCGGAAGGGGATCGAGACGAGCTTCGTGTACCGCTGGTTCACCGACCCGCGGGCCCGGCTGCGCTACCACCCCGACGAGCACGATCACCAGTCCCGGGTCTTCGTGGCCGACCTGCGCGCGGTCTCGGCCCGCCGCGGCGGCGACACCGAGGTGCGCGGTCTCATCCGGCGACTGACCTCGACGAGCAGTGAGTTCGCCCACCTGTGGGCGCACCAGGAGGTCGCCGTGCGCCGGGCCGACCGGAAGAGGCTGATGCACCCGGAGCTCGGCGCGATCGAGCTCGACTGCCTCAGCCTGCTCAGCGAGGACGGTTCGCAGCGGCTGCTCTGGTTCACCGCCCCCGTGGGCGGCGACTCGGCGGAGAAGCTCCAGCTGCTCGCGGTCGTCGGCAGCCAGGACGTCCAGACCTCGACGCAGAACAGCTCGGCCGCTCCCTGAGCGCGGCGTCCCGCGGTCGGGCGCCGGGGGCAGCCGGGGCGGGACGCGCGGCTCGATCAGGTGCGCGCCTCTGCCGCGAGCGCCGTCTCGTCCACCCTGACGTACTCGGCGCAGGTTCCGTACTCGCGCTCGGACGTGTCGAGCAGGCCGCCGCCGACGTACCGGCGTCCTCACGTACCCGCGTGCACGCGTGCCCGCGGCGATGGAGGTACCGTCGTCGGCGGCAGCTGCGTGTCACGGCTGGACGATGACCTTGCCCTTGGCGTGGCCCTGGGCGAGGTAGGTGTACGCCTCGGCGGCCTCGCTCAGCGGGACCGTACGGTCGACGAGGATGTCGAGGCCTTCGTTCGCCAGCGCGACGACTCCGGCCAGACGCTCGGTGTCGGATGCGTGGAAGACGAACGCGCTGCGGACCCCACGGGCGGCGGCCCGCTCGGCGTCCGGCGGGGCGGGGAGGCTGATCAGCAGGCCGCCTGGTCTGAGGACGTCGAGCGACCGGATCTCGGTGTCACCACCGATCGAGTCGACGACGACGTCGACATCGGAGACCGCCGTGCGGAAATCGATGCCGGTGTAGTCGATGACGTCGTCGGCCCCGAGCTTGCGGACGATCTCGGCGGCGCGGCCGGAGGCGGTGGTCACGACGTGCGCACCGGCGCGGTGGGCCAGCTGGACGGCGAAGCTGCCGACCCCGCCGGCGCCTGCGTGCACGAGCACCTTCTGGCCCGGCCGCAGCTTCGCGACCTCGGTCACTGCTTGCCAGGCGGTCGCGGCGGCGGTGGCCAGACCGGCGGCGATCCCCAGCGGGATCGTGGTCGGCGCGGGCACCAGGCTCGCCGCCGGCACCACGGCGTACTCGGCGACCGCGCCGCCTGCGGTGGGGTCGGTCCGGGTGATCACCGCGTCGCCGATGCTCCAGCCGGTCACGCCGGACCCGAGCCGCTCCACGCTGCCGGCGAGGTCGGTGCCGACGGTCGAGGGAAGGGTGATCGGGAAGTAGTCCTGGACGTGACCGGCGCCGATCTTGATGTCGAGCGGGTTCAGTGCCGCCCCCGCGATCCGGACCAGGACCTCTCCTGGCCCGGGGACCGGCTCGGTGAGATCGTGGACGACCGGGGTGTCGCCGTACGCCGTGTACCGCAGTGCCTTCATGGGTGTGCTCTTTCGTGTCGCTGCTTCAGTGGGTGGGCCGGGCGTCGACCTGCTGGAACCAGTCGAGCCAGTCCTCCATGTGCCAGGTGCGGACGATGCGTCCGTCGAGCACCTCGTGGAACTCGTGGATCCGGACCCGGATCTCCCGCCCGGTCGCCGCGACGCCGAACATCTCGCCGCTGTGCACGCCGCGCATCTCGCCGCGTACGCCGACGAAACCGTTGCCGTCGGGGCCGCGGCCGTCGACGATCTGGTGGACCACGATGCGGAAGTCGCCGAACGCCTCGTTGATCCCCTGGATCAGCGGGGTGGCACCGGCCCGGCCGGGTGCCTGGTCCGGGCCCAGCGGGATGTCGGCCCAGTCGTCGGCGACGATGTCGTCGAGGAGTTCGGGCTTGCCCCTGAACGCCTCGTAGAAGGTGCCGATCAGGTCTTCGACGGTGCGCGTCATCGCCTCTCCTCGGTGGTGGCGGACGCGGCGACCATGAGGAGGTCGTCGAAACCCGGTCGGCGGAAGAACTGCTGCTGCTCGGTCGCCCGTAGGGCGTCGATCGCCACCTGACTGGACTCCACGGTTGTCGCCGCCTTCCTGCTGGTCTCGGACTTGCGAGACCAACACTCGGCTGCGCAGAGCCGCGCGAGAAGGCGGGGCTTACGCTGGTGACGGCATCACCACCCCGATTCGCCCGCGTGCACGGCGGAACCCGCACGTCGATCTGGCCGCGGCGGACCGCGAGGTGGGCTTCTGCCACTGTCGGCATGCCGGCACCCGTCCCGGCAGGTGCGTGCTCGCCCGAGGCGCGCCCCCGTACTCGGCAGGCGGCCGGCGCGGGGAGGGGCAGCGGCGGTTTCCCTGTCGGCTCAGGGAGGACGGAGCACAGCGACCGGCGGCCTCCGTGCTGGTACGGGGTGCGTGCCCGGAACGTTCACGGCGAGCGCCCGGCGCACGGCGGTACTCCCGCCGGCCTGCGGCTGGGCGACGTCGTCGGCCATGCCGTCGGCGAGGTGGTGGACCGGCGGCCGGAGGGTGCCGTCCTGGTCGGTAACGGCTGGGGCGGTCACCCCGTCGCCGGCGCCGCCCACACGCCGGCCGTCCGGGTACGCCGCGTCGTGTACCGCAACGCGGTCGTGCCCGAGCGCGGCATCTCGACGGCCGCCCAGGGCGAGGCGTACGACGCGGTCATGCGCGAGTGCGTCGCCGCCTCGCCGGACGGGACCGTCCCGCTGCCGTTCGGCACGGTGCGGTACGGCTTGGCGTGGGACGGGCCCGCGGAACCCCGGCAGTTCTCCGGCGGCCGCAGCAGCCGGAGGGCGTGGGTCAGCCGACGTTCCAGGTGAAGCTGCCGCCGTTGCCGGCCGCGACGGCGAACATCACGATCATGAGTACGATGTCGGCCACTCCGAGGCCGATGCCCCACTTCGCCATCGCGGAGCCGGTCTGATGCAGCGCGACGGCGCCGAAGATGATGGCCAGCGGGCCGAGGATGATCGGCAGGAAGAGCAGGCCGACTATGCCGCAGACCAGCCCCGCGATCGCCAGTCCGCTCGTCCGGCTCGTCTTGTGGGCGCTCGTTCGACTGTAGGACGACATCGGTATCTCCCAAACTGTCGCGGTCGGCTTCGTTTCTTCCTTCAGTTCCTTTCTGGTTGCCCGTCCCGGCCGGGCCATGCCTGGCGAGGTCCGGTCAAGCACCTTTGTCGAGCGGCAAGTTGGAGGCGGCATCGCGGCGCCGACGGGGGAGCACGGCGATTCGGGAGGAGTCGCGGACGGCAGCGTCGCCGCCACGGCCACGACAAAAGCAACAGCACTTGTATAAGTGCTGTTATGGTGAGCCGCATGGTCAGCCCCCACCCGGTCGATCCGACGCAGCAGAGCCTGTGGCGACCCCTGCGCCTGCTCCAGGCGTCCATGGACGCCGACATCGCCCGTCTCTACTCCGAGCGGCAGATCGAAGGTCTCAAGCCCAGCTTCGTCATGGAGTTGCTCCGGCTGCACGCCCACGGCCCCATGACCATCGCGGAACTGGCCGAGTCGGTTCAGCGCACGCATTCGGCGCTCAGCCAGAAGGTCGCCGCGATGCGCACGGCCGGCTGGGTGCAGACCGTCGTCGGTGAGGACGCACGCACGAGGAAGGTGACGCTCACCGACAAAGCCCGCCGCGTCGTGGATCGTCTGGCGGCGGAATGGCGGGCCACCGAGGCCGCCGTCGCTGACCTGGAGGCCGAGACCCCCTACCCGCTCTCCCGGGCCGTCGCCGACATCGAGCGGGCTCTGGAGCGCAAGAGCTTCCACGACCGGATCGCCGAGAAGCTGGCGGAGGACCCGGCGTGGGACTGAAACGCACACTGATCGACGTGACCCCGTTACGGTCGTCACCGGCGTTCAGGCGGTTGTGGGCCGGTCAGACACTGTCCGGTCTCGGCAGCCAGATGACGCTCGTCGCGGTGATGTTCCAGGTCTGGCAGACGACGAAGAGTCCCCTGTGGACGGGAGGCGTCGGGCTGGCCCAGGCTGTCCCGCTCGTCGGGCTCGGGCTCTTCGCCGGATCGCTCGTCGACCGGGTGGACCGCCGGAAGTTCTACCTGCTCACGACCAGCGGGCAGGCCGTGTGTTCGCTCCTCCTCGCGCTCCAGGGCTTCCTCGGGCACGTTCCTGCCGTCGGCGTGCTGGGGCTCGTCGCGCTCCAGTCATGCTTCGGCGCGGGCGGCGGCCCGGCTTCACGCACCTTCGTCTCCCACCTGCTTCCCACGCACCGGCTGGCCGCAGGACTGGCGTTGCGGCGCATCGCCTTCCAGGGCTCCATGCTGCTCGGTCCCGCGCTCGGCGGACTGATCGTGGGCGGGCCGGGAGTCGGCACCTGCTACGTGATCGACGCCCTGACGTTCGGTGCCGCGGTCTACGGTGCCTTCGGCTTGCCGCGCATGAGCCCCGCAGACGAGCCCGCGCGGCCGGGCCTGCGGGGAGTGCTGGACGGCCTGGCCTTCTTGGGCCGCACCCCCGTCATTCGCGGGGCCCTGCTCACGGACCTCGCCACCACTGTGCTGTCGATGCCCATCAGTGTGTTTCCCTTGATCAACGCCGAACGGTTCGACGGCGACCCACGCACCCTCGGACTGTTCCTCACGGCCATCGCCGCCGGCGGCGTCGCCGCGTCACTCTTGTCCGGAAGCTTCACCCGGTCCGCCCGCCCCGGCCTGGTCATGCTCGGCGGATCCGCCACCTGGGGCGCGGCGTTGGCGCTGTTCGGCACGTCACCCGGCCCAGGGGCCGGTTTCGCCTTCCTCGTCATGGCCGGCGCCGCCGACACCGTCTCCGTCGTCTGCCGGAGCACCGTCGTCCAGACGCACACACCTCGCGAGCTGCTCGGCCGCGTCAGTGCGGCTGAACAGATCGTCGGGCAGGCCGGGCCCGACATCGGCAACATGCGCGGCGGCCTCGTGGCAGGTGTCACCTCGGGAGCAGCAGCCCTCGTCAGCGGTGGCCTGCTCTGCCTCGGTGCCGTGGCCGTGGTGGGCGCCACGACGGCAGACCTGCGCAGGTCTGCCGTAGCCTCCTGCACCCCTACAGCCTCCGCCGGGCCATGAACCCGCTCCTGCCGGCGCGCAGGGCGACGCAGTGGTGGGTTCAGGCTTTCGTCGCCGGTGCACCGGCACTTCGGCGTCCTGTTCCGTGGACGCAGGCTGCGGCATGCTGGTGCGCAGAACCGGGGGGGCGGCACGGCCGACGGCACAGCTGCCGGGACCTTCGCACATCCCTCGGCCGCGCCCGCCGGTCACTCCGGCTCACCGCGGCCGTCGCACACCGGTGTGCCCGTCCCCTGAGCAGCGCCGGCGGGGAGGGGTCACAGGGTCCGGAGGCGATACGAGCCGGCCAGGTCCCGCACCTCCACGGAGCACACCACGTCGTCCGTGGTGGCCTTGCGCACGTGGCTCTCCAGCAGGCCCAGTATGTTCTCGGACAGCCGGGCCTTGAGTCCGTCGGAACGCCCGGGCAGCAGCCCCACCTCCACATGTACGAAGAGCGCCTCACTGCCGTGCCGATGAGCGACGTGGGTCTCGGTCGCCTCCCGGAACAACGTCTTGCAGGTACCCGCGGAACTGCTTCCGGCGAGCACCATGGGATGGAGTTCGGCGGTGAAGGCCGACAGGTCGAAGAGGCCGGCAAGTCGTCGGGGACAGTCGACGGTGATGTGCGGCATGGAGAAGGTCTCATCCCCTCGGATGCTCCTATGCTTGTCAAGCTGCAGGAGCGAGGTCGGTTTGGGTGATTCGTTCGGTTGGTGTGGCGGTCAGAGCGCGGTAGACCTCGCGG
>NZ_JBHJUW010000051.1:0-51947 GCF_042268205.1 Streptomyces sp. NPDC056160 | reverse complement strand
GGGCCCGTCCCGCGCGCGGGGCGGGCCCCGCCGCACCTGCGTCCGGCCGCCGCCGGGAGCCCCACCGCCGTCTTGCGGCCGACGGCCGCTGCCGCCCCGCGTCGCCGAGGGGCGCGGCCGACCGGACGGCTTCTCCGGGGCGGGAGATCGCCGTACTCGACAAGTGAGCCGGGGGCTGCACGAAAGAGTGATGAATGCGGTCAACGCGTACGGACACTCCGTACCGAAAAGGAGTGAACCGGACGCCGGGTCGCGGGGGCCCGCACCCCTACCGACGGGTACGGGTCGCCATGCCGTTCAGGGGGTCTCCGAATGTCACTTCGAAGGCCTCAGGGAGGTAGGGTCGGGGGTGGTCGGGGACATCCCAATACAGCTCGCCGGCGTCGAAACCGGCGTACCAACGAGGAGATCGGTTCGTGACGATCCGCGTAGGCATCAACGGCTTTGGCCGCATCGGTCGTAACTACTTCCGCGCGCTGCTGGAGCAGGGTGCAGACATCGAGATCGTGGCTGTCAACGACCTGGGTGACACCGCGACCACCGCTCACCTGCTGAAGTACGACACCATCCTCGGCCGCCTCAAGCAGGAGGTCACGCACACCGAGGACACCATCAGCGTCGGCGGCAGGACCATCAAGGTCCTCTCCGAGCGCAACCCGGCCGACATCCCCTGGGGTGAGCTGGGCGTGGACATCGTCATCGAGTCCACCGGCATCTTCACCAAGAAGGAAGACGCCGAGAAGCACATCGCGGGCGGCGCCAAGAAGGTCATCATCTCCGCCCCGGCGAAGAACGAAGACGTCACCATCGTGATGGGCGTCAACCAGGACAAGTACGACGCCGCCACGGACAACGTCATCTCCAACGCCTCCTGCACCACCAACTGCGTGGCGCCGATGGCGAAGATCCTGGACGAGAACTTCGGCATCGTCCGCGGTCTGATGACGACGGTGCACGCGTACACGAACGACCAGCGGATCCTGGACTTCCCGCACAAGGACCTGCGCCGCGCCCGCGCCGCCGCCGAGAACATCATCCCGACCACCACCGGCGCGGCGAAGGCCACCGCCCTGGTGCTGCCGCAGCTCAAGGGCAAGCTGGACGGCATCGCGATGCGCGTCCCGGTCCCGACCGGCTCGGTCACCGACCTCGTCGTCGAGCTCTCCCGCGAGGTCACCAAGGAAGAGGTCAACGCCGCCTTCCAGAAGGCCGCCGAGGGCGAGCTGAAGGGCATCCTCGAGTACACCGAGGACCCGATCGTCTCCTCCGACATCGTCAACGCCCCGGCGTCCTGCACCTTCGACTCGTCCCTGACCATGGTTCAGGACGGCAAGAACGTGAAGGTCATCGGCTGGTACGACAACGAGTGGGGCTACTCCAACCGCCTCGTCGACCTCACGGTCTTCATCGGCAACCAGCTCTGATCGGCAGAGCAGGCACCTCGATGTGAGAACAGGGCTCGGGCAGCGCACCACCGCGCGGTCCGGGCCCTGACGCGCGTACGGCGGGCCGGGTCCCTCGGTCCGCCCGCGTGCGGATCGACCGGCCCTCGTACGATCAAGAGCCCCTCCTCAGGAGTCCCATTCCCATGAAGACGATCGACGAACTTCTCAGCGAAGGCGTGGACGGCAAGCGGGTCTTCGTCCGCGCCGACCTCAACGTGCCGCTGGCCGACGGTGTCATCACCGACGACGGCCGCATCCGCGCCGTGCTGCCCACCGTCAAGGCGCTCGCCGGTGCCGGCGCCAAGGTGATCGTGGCCTCGCACCTGGGCCGCCCCAAGGGCGCCCCGGACCCCGCCTTCTCGCTGCTGCCCGCCGCCGAGCGCCTCGGCGAACTGCTGGGCGCCCCCGTGGCCTTCGCCCAGGACACCGTGGGACCCGCCGCGCACGATGCCGTGGACGGCCTGGAGCCCGGCCAGGTCGCGGTCATCGAGAACCTGCGCTTCAACCCCGGCGAGACGTCCAAGGACGACACCGAGCGCGGCGAGTTCGCCGACGCCCTCGCCGCCCTCGCGGACGTCTATGTCGGCGACGGCTTCGGGGCGGTGCACCGTAAGCACGCCTCCGTGTACGACCTGCCGGCCCGCCTGCCGCACTACGCCGGATACCTCATCGCCACCGAGGTCGGTGTCCTGAAGAAGCTCACCGAGGACGTCAAGCGGCCCTACGTCGTCGCCCTCGGCGGTGCCAAGGTCTCCGACAAGCTCGCCGTCATCGACCAGCTCCTCGGCAAGGCCGACCGGCTGCTCATCGGCGGCGGCATGGCGTACACCTTCCTCAAGGCCAAGGGCTACGAGGTCGGCATCTCCCTCCTCCAGGAGGACCAGATCCCGACCGTCACCGAGTACATGGAGCGCGCCGAGAAGCAGGGCGTCGAGCTGCTGCTCCCCGTCGACGTCGTGGTCTCCCGGGAGTTCCCGGACCTGAGGACCAAGGCGCCTACGCAGAACGACACGGTCGACGCGGACAAGATCCCCGCCGACCAGGAGGGCCTGGACATCGGCCCGCGCACCCGTGAGCTGTACGCCTCGAAGCTCGCCGACGCCGCCACCGTCTTCTGGAACGGCCCGATGGGTGTCTTCGAGCACCCCGACTTCGCCGAGGGCACCAAGGCGGTCGCCCAGGCCCTCGTCGAATCCGACGGCTTCACCGTGGTCGGCGGCGGCGACTCCGCCGCGGCCGTCCGTACGCTCGGTTTCGACGAGAACGCATTCGGCCACATCTCGACCGGCGGCGGCGCCTCCCTCGAATACCTCGAGGGCAAGACGCTCCCCGGCCTCGCCGCACTGGAGGACTGACCCCAATGACCACCCGCACGCCGCTGATGGCGGGCAACTGGAAGATGAACCTCAACCACCTCGAGGCCATCGCGCACGTCCAGAAGCTCGCCTTCGCCCTGGCCGACAAGGACTACGACGCCGTCGAGGTCGCCGTCCTGCCGCCCTTCACCGACCTGCGCTCCGTGCAGACCCTGGTCGACGGCGACAAGCTCAAGATCAAGTACGGCGCCCAGGACATCTCGCAGCACGACTCCGGCGCCTACACCGGCGAGATCTCCGGCCCGATGCTGGCCAAGCTCAAGTGCACCTACGTGGTGATCGGGCACTCCGAGCGCCGGCAGTACCACGACGAGACCGACGAACTGGTCAACGCGAAGGTCAAGGCCGCCTACAAGCACGGCCTGACCCCCATCCTCTGCGTCGGCGAGGAACTGGACGTCCGCGAGGCCGGCAACCACGTCGCGCACACGCTCGCCCAGGTCGAAGGCGGCCTGAAGGACCTCCCGGCCGAGCAGGCCGAGTCCGTCGTGATCGCCTACGAGCCCGTGTGGGCCATCGGCACCGGCAAGGTCTGCGGCGCCGAGGACGCGCAGGAGGTCTGCGCCGCCGTCCGCGCCAAGCTCGCCGAGCTGTACACGCAGGACGTGGCCGACAAGATCCGCATCCAGTACGGCGGCTCGGTCAAGTCGGGCAACGTCGCCGAGATCATGGGCCAGGCCGATATCGACGGCGCCCTGGTCGGCGGCGCCTCGCTGGACGCCGACGAGTTCGTCAAGATCATCAGGTTCCGCGATCAGTGAGCCGGCCGTGAGTAGGCGGTAGCGGCGATACGTCGTACCCTGGCGGGGGCACAGCCGAGGTGCTGTGTCCCCGTCGTCCATCCGTATCCGAGGAAGTTGGTCCAGCCGTGGTTTTGGGGTTCTCGATCGCCCTGATCGTCTTCAGCCTGCTGCTGATGCTGCTGGTGCTGATGCACAAGGGGAAGGGCGGCGGCCTCTCCGACATGTTCGGCGGCGGCATGCAGTCCTCCGTCGGCGGCTCCTCCGTCGCCGAGCGCAACCTCGACCGCATCACCGTCGTGGTCGGTCTGCTGTGGATCGCCTGCATCATCGTCCTCGGCATCCTGATGAAGTCCAACAGCTGACGAGCCGGCGAACACCGTACATTCCGCACGGAAGGCCCCATGGTCGGTACGCGCTCCACAGCGCGGCCTATCATGGGGCTTGCGTCTGTGTGCGGGGGACGGTAACTCCCATCACTGGACGCGCGTTGGGCCTTACGTAGACTGAGGCGCTCGCAGCGAAGCGGTACGCCGACTCGTTTCGCGGCACCATCACGCAGGGAGTTACGACCGTGGCAAGTGGCAACGCGATCCGGGGGAGCCGGGTCGGGGCGGGGCCGATGGGCGAGGCCGAGCGCGGCGAGTCCGCGCCGCGCCTGCGCATCTCCTTCTGGTGCTCCAACGGGCACGAGACGCAGCCCAGTTTCGCCAGCGACGCACAGGTGCCCGACACCTGGGACTGCCCGCGCTGCGGCTTCCCGGCCGGTCAGGACCGGGACAACCCGCCGGACCCGCCCCGCACCGAGCCGTACAAGACGCACCTCGCCTATGTACGCGAGCGGCGCAGCGACGCGGACGGCGAGGCCATCCTCGCCGAGGCGCTCGCCAAACTGCGGGGCGAGATCTGACAGCTGACGCCCCGTCGCGTGCCGCCTCGGCACTCGCTGACGCCCCGTCGGGTGCCGCCTCGGCACTCGGGGGAGCCCGGCGTGGCTCGCTCTTCACCGGGCCGGTCGAGTGAACGGCTGACGACGCCCGGACGGCCGCGCGGCGGTCGCCTCCACGCGCCCTCACGGAAACGGGGGCGGTGCGGGCTGTGGTGCCCGCGCCGCCCCCGTCCCGTACTCGGTGATGACCGGTGATCGGTTACCGGTGGTCGGTCAGGCCGACGCCGGCGGGTACAACGACCGCGGCAGTTGCGCCGCCGCCGCCGTGTCCAGCAGCCACAGCGTGCGCGCGCGGCCGTAGGCGCCCGCGGCCGGGGCCTGGATCTCGCCCGTGCCGGACAGCGCCATCGCCACCGCGTTCGCCTTGTCCTCGCCCGCCGCGAGCAGCCACACCTCACGGGCCGAGCGGATCGCGGGCAGGGTCAGGGAGATGCGGGTGGGCGGCGGCTTCGGCGAGCCGTGGACGCCGATGACCGTGCGCTCCGTCTCCCGCACCCCAGGGTGCTCCGGGAACAGGGACGCCACGTGCGTGTCCGGGCCGACGCCCAGCATCAGCACGTCGAAGGTGGGGACCGCGCCGTGGTTGGCGGGGCCGGCGGCGTGGGCCAGCTCCTCGGCGTAGGCCTCCGCCGCCGCCTCGACATCCGTGCCCCACGGTCCGTCGGAGGCGGGCATCACGTGCACCCGCTTCGGATCCAGCGGTACGGAGTCCAGCAGCGCCTCCTTGGCCTGTGTGACGTTGCGCTCGGGATCGCCCTCCGGCAGGAACCGCTCGTCACCCCACCACAGGTCCAGGCGCCCCCAGTCGACCGCGTCGCGGGCGGGTGCCGAGGCCAGCGCGGCCATGACGCCGTTGCCGTTGCGGCCGCCGGTCAGGACCACGGACGCGGAGCCCGTGGAGGCCTGCGCGTCCACGATCTTCGTGATCAGCCGGGCCGCGGCGGCCTGCGCCATCAGCTCCTTGTCACGGTGGACGACCAGCTGCGGAGTGCTCACTTGGCCGCCGCCTTCCGGGTCGGGGACTTCCTGGCGGTCTTGGCGGCGGCACGCCGCGCGGGCGCCTTCGCCGCCTCCTCCTCCGGTGTGGCCACCGCGACCGCCGCCTCCGCGGTGGCCTGCGGCGCCGAGCCGTCCAGCCGTTCCACCCCGAAGCGCAGCGCCGACGCGTAGGTGTCGTCCGGGTCGAGCCGCCGCAGCTCCTCCGCGATCAGTTCGGCCGTCTCCCGCCGCTTCAGCGCCACCGCACGCTCCGGCTGTCCCTGGACGGACAGCGTGGCCAGCCTGCCGTCGGCCCGGTCCAGCTTGACCGGGCCGCAGCTGGTCTCCATGCGGACCGCGGTCAGCCCCGGCCCGGCGGACAGCGAGCGCTTGACCGGTACGTCCAGCCGGTCCGCGAGCCACATCGCCAGCAGCTCGCAGCTCGGGTTGAACTCCTCGCCCTCCACCTCGACGGACCGGACCTCGCAGGTCACCTGGTCGAGCGCGGCGGCCAGCATGGAACGCCACGGCGTGATCCGGGTCCACGCCAGATCCGTGTCGCCGGGGGTGTACGCCTCGGCCCGCGCGGCCAGTTCCCGCACCGGCTCCTCGCAGGCGTAGGCGTCGGTGACCCGGCGCTGCCCCAGCGCGCCGAGGGGGTCCTCGGCCGGGGCCAGCGGGCCGTTCACCGGCCACCAGACCACGACCGGCGCGTCCGGCAGCAGCAGTGGCAGCACCACGGACTGGGCGTGGTCGCAGACCTCGCCGTACAGCCGCAGCACGACCGTCTCGCCGGTGCCCGCCTCCGCGCCCAGCCGGACTTCGGCGTCCAGCCGTGAGGAGGTGCGGTCGCGCAGGGTGCGCGAGACCCGCCGGATGACGACCAGGGTGCGCGAGGGGTGCTCGCGGGAGGCGTCACCGGCGGCCTTGAGGGCGTCGTAGGCGTTCTCCTCGTCGGTGACTATGACGAGGGTGAGCACCATGCCGACGGCGGGTGTGCCGATCGCCCGGCGGCCCTGCACGAGCGCTTTGTTGATCTTCCCGGCGGTGGTGTCGGTCAGGTCCGTCTTCATGGCCGGCGCCAGCTCCGTCCGTCTCGTGCGAGCATCTCGTCCGCCTCGTCCGGCCCCCACGTCCCGGACGCGTACTGCGCGGGCCTGCCGTGGGTGTCCCAGTACTCCTCGATCGGGTCGAGGATCTTCCAGGAGAGCTCGACCTCCTCCGTGCGCGGGAAGAGGTTGGAGTCGCCGAGGAGCACGTCCAGGATGAGCCGTTCGTACGCCTCCGGGCTGGACTCCGTGAAGGACTCGCCGTAGGCGAAGTCCATCGAGACGTCCCGGATCTCCATCGACGTGCCCGGCACCTTGGAGCCGAAGCGCACGGTGACGCCCTCGTCGGGCTGTACGCGGATGACGACCGCGTTCTGTCCCAGCTCCTCCGTCGCCGTGGTGTCGAAGGGGGAGTGCGGGGCGCGCTGGAAGACCACCGCGATCTCGGTGACCCGGCGGCCGAGGCGCTTGCCGGTGCGCAGGTAGAAGGGGACGCCCGCCCAGCGGCGGTTGTCGATCTCCAGCTTGACGGCCGCGTAGGTGTCGGTCTTCGACTTCTGGTCGATGCCGTCCTCTTCGAGGTAGCCGATGACCTTCTCGCCGCCCTGCCAGCCGGCCGCGTACTGTCCACGCACGGTCGTCGCGCCGAGGTCCCCGGGCAGCCGGACGGCACCGAGGACCTTTTCCTTCTCCGCGGCCAGCGCGTCCGCGCCGAAGGAGGCGGGCTCCTCCATCGCGGTGAGCGCCATCAGCTGGAGCAGGTGGTTCTGGATGACGTCACGGGCGGCGCCGATGCCGTCGTAGTAGCCGGCCCGGCCGCCGATGCCGATGTCCTCGGCCATGGTGATCTGCACGTGGTCCACGAAGGACCGGTTCCAGATCGGCTCGAACATGGTGTTGGCGAAGCGCAGCGCCAGGATGTTCTGGACGGTCTCCTTGCCCAGGTAGTGGTCGATGCGGAAGACCTGGTCCGGGGCGAAGACCTCGTGGACGACCTTGTTCAGCTCCTCGGCGGACTCCAGGTCGTGGCCGAACGGCTTCTCGATGACCGCGCGCCGCCAGGAGCCGCCGGTCTGGTCGGCCAGGCCGTGCTTCTTCAGCTGCTGGATGACGACCGGGAAGGACTTCGGCGGGACGGACAGGTAGAAGGCGAAGTTGCCGCCCGTGCCCTGCGCCTTGTCCAGCTCCTCGATGGTGCCGCGCAGCCGTTCGAACGCCTCGTCGTCGTCGAAGGTGCCCTGCACGAACCGCATGCCCTGGCTGAGCTGCTGCCAGACCTCCTCGCGGAAGGGCGTGCGCGAGTGCTCCTTGACGGCGTCATGCACGACCTGCGCGAAGTCCTCGTGCTCCCAGTCGCGCCGGGCGAAGCCGACCAGCGAGAAGCCCGGCGGCAGCAGCCCCCGGTTGGCGAGGTCGTACACCGCGGGCATGAGCTTCTTGCGGGACAGGTCGCCCGTCACGCCGAAGATGACCAGGCCCGACGGCCCCGCGATACGCGGGAGCCGTCGGTCTGCGGGGTCACGCAGCGGGTTACCGCTGGACAAGGTGTCAGCCCTCCGCGGGGGCGAGGCGCTCCAGCTCCGCCTCGGTCGACTTCAGCAGGTCGTTCCAGGAGGACTCGAACTTCTCGACGCCCTCGTCCTCCAGGACCTGGACCACGTCGTCGTAGGAGATCCCGATCTTCTCCAGGGCGTCGAGGTCGGCACGGGCCTGCTCGTAGGTGCCGCGCACGGCGTCGCCGCGGACCTCGCCGTGGTCGTCGGTGGCCTCCAGGGTGGCCTCCGGCATGGTGTTCACCGTGTTCGGCGCCACCAGTTCCTCGACGTACATGGTGTCCTTGTACGCCTTGTCCTTCACACCGGTGGAGGCCCACAGCGGACGCTGCTTGTTGGCGCCCGCGTTCTCCAGCACGCTCCAGCGGTCCGAGGAGAAGACCTCCTCGTACGCCTGGTAGGCCAGGCGCGCGTTGGCCACGCCCGCCTTGCCGCGCAGCGCCTTGGCCTCGTCGGTGCCCATCTCGTCGATGCGCCGGTCGATCTCGGTGTCGACGCGGGAGACGAAGAAGGACGCCACCGAGTGGATCTTGGACAGGTCCAGGCCGCGCTCCTTGGCCTTCTCCAGGCCGGTCAGGAAGGCGTCCATGACCTTGCGGTAGCGCTCCAGCGAGAAGATCAGCGTGACGTTGACGCTGATGCCGTTGCCGATGGTCTCGGCGATGGCCGGCAGACCCGCCTCGGTGGCCGGGATCTTGATGAGCGTGTTCGGGCGGTCCACCAGCCAGGCCAGCTGGCGGGCCTCGGCCACCGTCGCCTTGGTGTTGTGCGCCAGGCGCGGGTCGACCTCGATAGAGACCCGGCCGTCCTGGCCGTCGGTGGCGTCGAAGACCGGGCGCAGGATGTCGGCGGCGTCGCGGACGTCCGCCGTGGTGATCATGCGGATGGCCTCTTCGACGGTGACCCGGCGGGCGGCGAGGTCCGAGACCTGCTGGTCGTAGCCGTCGCCCTGCGAGATCGCCTTCTGGAAGATCGTCGGGTTGGTGGTGACGCCGACGACGTGCTGCTGGTCGATCAGCTCGGCGAGGTTGCCGGACGTGATCCGCTTGCGCGACAGGTCGTCCAGCCAGATCGCGACGCCTTCATCGGAGAGGCGCTTGAGTGCGTCTGTCATGGAAATTGCATCTCCTACGTGTCGTATATGAGCGTCAGCGCTGGGCGGCGGCGAGGGATTCCCGGGCCTTGGCGACCACGTTCTCGGCGGTGAAACCGAATTCGCGGAACAGCACCTTGGCGTCGGCGGAAGCACCGAAGTGCTCCAGGGAGACAATGCGTCCGGCGTCCCCGACGTACTTGTGCCAGGACAGGGCGACGCCGGCCTCGACCGCGACACGCGCCCGCACGGCCGGGGGCAGCACGCTGTCCCGGTACCCCTGGTCCTGCTCCTCGAACCACTCGACGCACGGCATGGACACCACGCGCGTGGGAACACCGTCGGCCTGGAGCTGCTCGCGCGCCTCGACGGCCAGGTGCACCTCGGAGCCGGTGGCGATCAGGACGACCTGCGGCTGCGCGCTCTGCCCGTCGGACCCCTCGGCCTCGAACAGGACGTAGCCGCCACGGGCGGTGTCGTCGTTCGGCTCGTACGTCGGCACGCCCTGGCGGGTCAGCGCGAGGCCGTGCGGGGCGCCCTTGCCGAACTCCTTGGTCCAGCGGCGCTGGATCTCGGTCCAGGCGAGGGCGGTCTCGTTGGCGTCGGCGGGGCGGACGACGTTCAGGCCCGGGATGGCGCGCAGCGAGGCGAGGTGCTCGACGGGCTGGTGGGTGGGGCCGTCCTCGCCCAGGCCGATGGAGTCGTGCGTCCACACGTACGTCACCGGCAGGTGCATCAGCGCGGACAGGCGCACCGCGTTGCGCATGTAGTCGGAGAACACCAGGAAGGTGCCGCCGTACGCGCGCGTGTTGCCGTGCAGCGTGATGCCGTTCAGCTCGGCGCCCATCGAGTGCTCGCGGATGCCGAAGTGGATCGTGCGGCCGTAAGGGCTCGCCTCCGGCAGCGGGTTGCCCTCGGGCAGGAACGACGAGGTCTTGTCGATGGTGGTGTTGTTGGAGCCGGCCAGGTCGGCGGAGCCGCCCCACAGCTCGGGCAGCACCTCGCCGAGCGCCTGGAGCACCTTGCCGGAGGCGGCGCGGGTGGCCACGCTCTTGCCCGCCTCGAAGACCGGGATCTTCTCGGCCCAGCCGGCGGGCAGCTCGGCGGCGGCGATGCGGTCGAACTCGGCGGCCCGCTCCGCGTCGGCCTCGCGCCAGGCCTGGAAGGACTTCTCCCACGTGGCCTTCGCCTGCCGGCCGCGCTCCAGCGCCTGGCGGGTGTGGCCGATGACCTCGTCGGAGACGTCGAAGTGCTTGTCGGGGTCGAAGCCGAGGACGCGCTTGGTGGCCGCGACCTCGTCCTCGCCCAGCGCCGAGCCGTGCGCGGCCTCGGTGTTCTGCGCGTGCGGCGCCGGCCAGGCGATGATCGAGCGCATCGCGATGAAGGACGGCCGGTCGGTGACCGCCTTGGCCTTCTGGATCGCCGCGTAGATGGCCTGCGGGTCCAGGTCGCCGTCCGCCTTGGGCTCCACGCGCTGCACGTGCCAGCCGTAGGCCTCGTACCGCTTGGCGGTGTCCTCGGAGACGGCCGTCTCGGTGTCGCCCTCGATCGAGATGTGGTTGTCGTCCCACAGCAGGACCAGGTTGCCGAGCTTCTGGTGGCCGGCCATCGAGGACGCCTCGGCGGAGATGCCCTCCTGGAGGCAGCCGTCACCGGCGATGCAGTAGACGAAGTGGTCGAACGGGGACTCCCCGGCGGGGGCCTCCGGGTCGAACAGACCGCGCTCGTAGCGGGCGGCCATGGCCATGCCCACGGCGTTGGCGACGCCCTGGCCCAGCGGGCCGGTCGTGGTCTCCACACCGGCCGTGTGCCCGTACTCCGGGTGGCCCGGGGTCTTGGAACCCCAGGTGCGGAAGGACTCCAGGTCCTCCAGCTCCAGGCCGAACCCGGCCAGGTACAGCTGGGTGTAGAGGGTCAGGGAGGAGTGACCGGCGGACAGCACGAAGCGGTCTCGCCCCACCCACTGCGGGTCCGCCGGGTCGTGCCGCATCACCTTCTGGAACAGGGTGTAGGCGGCAGGAGCCAGGCTCATCGCCGTACCCGGATGGCCGTTGCCGACCTTCTGTACGGCATCGGCGGCCAGGACGCGCGCGGTGTCCACCGCGCGCTGGTCCAACTCGGTCCACTCGAGGTCTGTGGTGGTCGGCTTGGTGCTCACCCTGGTTCAGGGCTCCTCTCCACATGTCGGATGCCGACGCGTGTGTCCACGCACCGGCTGCCGGCGTTCTGGCGTCGGCCGGCCGTTGTTGAGCCTACCCCCGTAAAGACGTGCGTTTTTTCGAGTCATTCAAGAGTGCCGGGACTCCGGGAAATCCGCCTGCCGACCGGCTCCTTCCCCTATTCGGCAAGTGAATACGGGGGCGCTCATCCGATCGCTCATTCGAGCCGTCGTGCGCCCGTCGGAAACCCTTTCCGGACGCCGTCCCGGCGGCACCCCCGGACCGTCGCCGGGGGCCTGCCGCGCGGGCGGTGCCAACACGACCCCACCCCCGCGAATGTCCGGGTCTGGGCAACGTCTACAGTGGCGTGGTACGCGCGAGTCTTTACCCTGTGTTCACAGGGGTGGGGCTCGCTGGGAGTCTCTGTCAGGGGTGTGCGTGACGGCCGTCGAATCCCGTCCAGCGGGACTACTCGGTGCAGGCCAGAGTCCGAGCCACCGGCCGTTCGGGGCCCGTGTCAAGGCGTTCGTGGCACTGACCAAGCCGCGGATCATCGAGCTGCTGCTGATCACCACCGTTCCGGTGATGTTCCTGGCGCAGCAGGGTGTGCCCGACCTGAAGCTGGTGCTGCTCACCTGTGTCGGCGGCTACCTGTCCGCGGGCGGCGCCAACGCGCTGAACATGTACATCGACCGTGACATCGACGCGCTCATGGACCGCACCTCGCAGCGCCCGCTGGTCACCGGCATGGTCAGCCCGCGCGAGTGCCTGGCCTTCGGCATCTCCCTGGCGGTCGTCTCCACCCTGCTGTTCGGTCTCACCGTCAACTGGCTGTCGGCGTGGCTGTCGCTCGGAGCGCTCCTCTTCTACGTCGTCGTCTACACGATGATCCTCAAGCGGCGCACCTCGCAGAACATCGTCTGGGGCGGCATCGCCGGCTGCCTGCCGGTGCTCATCGGCTGGTCGTCCGTCACGGACTCGATGTCGTGGGCGCCGGTCATCCTCTTCCTCGTCATGTTCTTCTGGACGCCGCCGCACTACTGGCCGCTGTCCATGAAGGTCAAGGAGGACTACGCGCGCGTGGGCGTGCCGATGCTCCCGGTGATCGCCTCCAACAAGGTGGTCGCCCGGCAGATCGTCATCTACAGCTGGGTGATGGTCCTCGTCTCGCTGCTGTTGACCCCGCTCGGCTACACGGGCTGGTTCTACACCGTGGTCGCCCTCCTGGCCGGCGGCTTCTGGCTGTGGGAGGCGCACGGGCTGCAGAACCGCGCCAAGGCCGAGGTGACCGGCGTGAAGCTGAAGGAGATGCGCCTGTTCCACTGGTCGATCACCTATGTGTCGATCCTCTTCGTCGCGGTGGCGGTGGACCCCTTCCTGCACTGACCTCCGCACACGTCCGGTACGGGCGGCGGGGGCACCCCCTGCTCGAAGAGCTTGGGGGTGCGTGGCCAAGGCCACTACCCCGCCCGTCGCCGTAGCCACTACCCGTCGGTAGCATCCTGGCCATGGCAGACACGCAGCAGGTTGACCCCAAGGCCGAGCGCAAGGCGGCCCGCCTCGCCCAGCGGATCGGCTCCTTCTCCCGGGCGCACGGCGGTGCCGAGGGCCAGGTCGCGTACATCGGGCAGCGCGGCGCCCGGATCGTCCTCGTCGGCGAGGACGGCACGTGGGGCGACATCGTGGCCCCCACGTACGCCATCGCCGAGCAGGCCGTGGCGAAGTCCGGCATCACCGTCCACGAGTCCTTCGACGGCGAGTTCGCCGCCAAGGTGAGGACGGGCCCGTACGAGTGGTCCCGCATGGCGGGCATCCAGCTCGGTGGCCCCGCGAACGGCTGAACAAAGCCGCCGGGCGGGCAACACCTGAGAGCCGGTTCACCCGTTAGGACTCACGGAGGAAGTGGTCCAGCCGGGGGAGACCGGATGATCGAAACGCCGTCCCTCGTGGACCAGTACTGCCACGGCGTGCTGCGGACGGAACTGGGCCTCGGCACCTTCGAGGCCCAGCTGGCCCGGACCGAGGGCCCGCCCGCGCCGGGCACCACCCTCTTCGACACCCAGACCGGTTTCGCCGTACGCCGCTGGTGCCCCCCGCTGCTCGGCCTGGAGCCGCACTGCCCGCCCGCCCGCTATCTGGCCCGGCGCCGCGAGCTGGGTGTCCTGGAGGCCGGCCGCAGGCTGCTGCGCGGCAGCGGCATCACCGACTACCTCGTGGACACGGGGCTGCCCGGGGACCTCACGGGGCCGGGCGAGATGGCCTCGGCGGGGGCCGCCGCCGCCCACGAGGTGGTCCGCCTGGAACTCCTGGCCGAGCAGGTCGCCGACACCTCGGGAACCGTCGAGGCCTTCCTGTCCAACCTCGCCGAGTCGGTGCACGGTGCCGCCGCGGACGCGGTCGCCTTCACCTCCGTGGCGGGTCTGCGGCACGGTCTGGCGCTTGCGCCCGAGCCACCGGGGCCGGGGGAGGTGCGGGGCGCCGCGGGACGCTGGCTGGCGCGGCGGGGCGTCGGCGGTGAGCTGAGCGATCCGGTGCTGCTGCGCCACCTGCTGTGGATCGCGGTGGCCTCCGGGCGCCCGCTCCAGCTGCACGCCGGGCTGGGCGAGCCTGGGCTGCGCACCGACCGCACCGACCCGGTGCTGCTGACGGACTTCGTCCGGGCGACCGCCGGCCTGGGCACGGACCTGGTGCTGCTGCACGGGTACCCGTACCACCGCAACGCCGCGCACCTCGCCGCGGTCTTCCCGCACGTGTACACCGACTCGGGGGCCGCGCTGGCGCGCACGGGCGCACGGGCCGCCACCGTGCTCGCCGAGGTCCTGGAGCTGGCCCCCTTCGGCAAGATCCTCTTCTCCAGCGGCGCCCGCGGGCTGCCCGAGCTGCACGTGGTGGGGGCCCGGCTGTTCCGGGAGGCGCTGGGCCGGGTGCTCGGCGCCTGGGTGGCCCAGGACGCCTGGTCACCGCAGGACGCGCAGCGGGTGGCAGGGATGGTCGCGGCGGGCAACGCCCGGCGGGTGTACGGGCTGGGGTGACCGCCTCCGCGGGCTGCGTCGACCCGGGGGGCGCTACGCCTTGGTCAGCGCGCCCGTCTCGACGGACGCCGCCGGCAGCCCGTCGCCCGCCGCCTCGGGCCGCTCGCGCAGCGACAGCAGCACCCGCAGCACGCCGATCCACATCAGGCACGACCCCAGCATGTGGACGCCCACCAGGACCTCGGGCAGGTGCGTGAAGTACTGGACATAGCCCACCACACCCTGGGCGAGCAGGACCAGGAACAGGTCGCGTGTGCGGTCCAGGGGCCCCTTGGGGGCGTCGACGGCCTTCAGGACGAACCACAGGGCGAACGTCAGCGTCACCACGATCCATGCCAGCACCGCGTGCGCCTTGGCGACCGTCTCCCAGTCGAGCGGGATCCGCTCGACCTCCGCGGAGTCGCCGGCGTGCGGGCCCGCGCCGGTCACCACCGTGCCCGCCGCGATCAGCAGCACGCTCGCGACGACCAGGAACCACACCAGCTGCTGCACCGCCTTGCCCACCAGCGGACGCGGCTCCCCGTCACCCTCCCGGGTGCGCTGCCACATCACCGTCGCGACCGCGATCAGCGCCGTGGTCAGCAGGAAGTGCGCGGCGACCGTGTACGGGTTCAGGCCGACGAGGACCACGATGCCGCCGAGCACCGCGTTGCCCATGACGATCCAGAACTGCGCCCAGCCCAGCCGGGTCAGGCCGCGCCGCCACGGCTTTTCCGAGCGGGCGGCGATGATCGCCCAGCCGACCGCGGCACACAGCACGTACGTCAGCATGCGGTTGCCGAACTCGATCACGCCGTGGAAGCCCATCGCGCGGGTCGTGGTCAGCGAGTTCTCGGTGCAGGTCGGCCAGGTGGGGCAGCCCAGGCCCGAGCCGGTCAGCCGCACGGCACCGCCGGTGACGACGATGACCACCGCCATGACGAGCGCGGCGAGGGCCGCCCGCCGGACGGTCCGGGGCTGCGGGGTCCAGCGTTCGGCGATGAAGGCGAGCGGGTTGCGCACGGCGGATACGGCGTCGTCGCGGGTCAGGTTCGGCACGCGTTCCATCGTAGGCCGCCGCTTGTGCACGCTTTCACGAGGGTCCGTCTCACGAGGGTCCACGGGATGTCGGCGGGCCCCTACTCCCAGCGGAAGAACTTCCCCGCCGCGGCCAGCGCCACGACCGCCCACACGGCGAGGATCCCGGCGTCGCCCCACGGCATGCCGGCGCCGTGCTGGAGCACGTCCCGCAGCCCGTCGGACAGCGCCGAGATCGGCAGCAGGCCCAGCACGTCCTGCGCGCCGGAGGGGAACTTGTCCAGCGGGACGATCACGCCGCCGCCGACCAGCAGCAGCAGGAAGACCAGGTTCGCGGCGGCCAGCGTCGCCTCGGCCTTCAGCGTGCCGGCCATCAGCAGGCCGAGCCCGGAGAAGGCGGCCGTGCCGAGCACCAGCAGCACCAGCACGGCCAGGGGGTTGCCGTGCGGGGACCAGCCGAGCGCGAAGGCGATCACCGTCAGCAGGATCACCTGGAGCACCTCGGTGACCAGCACCGAGACCGTCTTGGCGGTCATCAGGGCCCAGCGCGGCAGCGGTGAGGACGCCAGCCGCTTCAGCACGCCGTAGCGGCGCTCGAAGCCGGTGGCGATGGCCTGCCCGGTGAACGCCGTCGACATCACGGCGAGCGCCAGCACGCCCGGTGTGAGGAAGTCCACGGCCTTGCCCGCGCCGGTGTCCACGATGTCCACGGAGCTGAACAGCACCAGCAGCAGGGTGGGGATGACGACGGTGAGCAGCAGCTGCTCGCCGTTGCGCAGCAGCATCTTCGTCTCCAGCGCCGCCTGCGCCGCGATCATGCGGGTCAGCGGGGCCGCGCCGGGCTTGGGTGAGTACGTACCGGTGGATGAGCCGGTGGCGGTGGTCATGAGCGCAGCTCCTTGCCGGTCAGCTCCGAGCTGTGTGCTCCCGGGGGGCGATCCCCGGACCCCCGGCCAGGCTCCGTGCAGGGCGAATTCATGAACGCAGCTCCTTGCCGGTCAACTCCAGAAAGACGTCCTCCAGGGTGTGCCGCTCCACCGAGATCCGCTCTGGCATCACGCCGTGCTGCGCGCACCAGGACGTCACCGTGGCGAGCAGTTGCGGGTCGACCTCGCCGGCCACGCGGTACGCGCCGGGCGTCAGCTCGGCGGCGGAGGATTCGGGGGGCAGGGCCTTGAGCAGGGAGCCGACGTCGAGGCCGGGTCGGCCGGTGAAGCGCAGGGTGTTCTCCGCGCCGCCGCGGCACAGCTCCTCCGGGGAGCCCTGGGCGATGACCCGGCCGGCGTCGATGATCGCGACGTCGTCGGCGAGTTGTTCGGCCTCGTCCATGTGGTGCGTGGTGAGGATCACGGAGACCCCGTCGGCGCGCAGGTCGCGGACCAGGTCCCAGGTGGCCCGGCGGGCCTGCGGGTCGAGCCCCGCGGTCGGCTCGTCGAGGAAGACCAGCTCGGGGCGGCCGACGACGGCCATGGCGAGCGCGAGGCGCTGCTGCTGGCCGCCGGACAGTCGCCGGTAGCCGGTCCGGCCGCAGCCGGCGAGCCCGAGCCGTTCTGTCAGGGCGTCCACGTCCAGGGGGTGGGCGTGCAGCTTGGCGACGTGCCGCAGCATCTCGTCGGCCCTGGCCCCGGAGTAGACGCCGCCGGACTGGAGCATGACGCCGATACGGGGGCGCAGCGCTGCGGACTGGGCGACCGGGTCGAGGCCCAGGACGCGCACCGTGCCGGAATCCGGCTTCCGGTACCCCTCACAGGTCTCGACCGTGGTCGTCTTGCCCGCGCCGTTGGGGCCCAGCACGGCGGTCACGCCCGCCCGGGCCACCAGGTCGAGGCCGTCCACCGCGGTCTTGGTGCCGTACCGCTGCACCAGGGACTGGACCTGGACCACTGGCTCACTTCGCATGGGTCCAGAGTCTAGGGACGCGCCGGGCGGTTCAGGCGGGCGGGTGCGTGAAGTCCTCCTCGCGGGGACGGTGCAGGGCGAGCCAGTGCTCGGCATAGGCCACGGCGTCGGCCAGGGGGAACAGCCGCGCGTCGGCCGCGCCGACCTTTCCCCTGGCGACGGGCCGGTCCCGTTCGAAGTCGTGCCCGAGCTCGTCGAACCGCTCGGAGGTGATGGACACCTCGGTCACGGTCTCCCAGCCGTGCGGTCCGGGCCTGCCCTCGCGCACGCGGGGCGCGGGGATGCGGTACTCGGCGAGGTGGAAGCAGGTGCAGGCGTCGTATCCGGCGCCGAGGAGCAGCACGCGGGCGCCGGCGGCCTCCAGCCGGGCCAGCGGGCTGCGCTCGCCGAGCCGGCAGTCGGTGGCGTGGGCGTCGGTGATCTCCCGCGCGCGCGGGCCGATCGCGGCGAACGACGTCTGGGGGTGGGCGCTGCGGTGGGCGCCCGGCCAGGTGCGGACGGTCTCCGGGACGACGCCGACCCCGCGCGTGGGGGTGGTCGGCGGGTCGTAGGCGGGCATGGTGGCCCGGATGGTGTCCCACCATTGCGCGGGGACCGGCGGGTCGCCCCACAGCGCCGGGTCGGAGAGGTCGCCGCTGTGGGCGGGGACGACGAGCGTGCCGTCCGGGCCCAGGGCGTCCAGCAACCCCCGCACGACGGCGACGGGGCCCCCGCAGACCCAGCCCAGGGACTTCAGGGAGGAGTGCGCCAGCAGGGTCTCGCCGGGCCGGACGCCGAGCCGGCGCAGGGCGCCCGCGACTGTGCCACGGGTCACGAGTGGGCCGGTCGGAGGGGGTGTGGGCATGGCTTGGGAGTCTGGCACACCGGGCCGGAGGGTGCCACCCGTTTGATCGATCAGAGATCGTTTCCGCAGGTCGGATTAGGTCTACCTAAGTGACGCAGGGCACCGGCCGCCCCGAGCGGCGGCGCTTGTCAGGGTCCGATGAATTACGCAACAATGGCGTTGTGAAAAACGTCGGCGAGGCTCGGGAGACCCCCACGGGGGCCCCGCAGGAGGAGTTCGCGACCGGGGAGCGTTCCACGCGCAACCGGGTCGCGCGGTCCGTCCTGGACCACGGTCCTTCGACCGTCGCCGAACTGGCGGGGCGGCTGGGGCTCACCCAGGCGGCCGTGCGGCGCCACCTGGACGCGCTGGTCGCCGACGACGTCGTGGAAGCACGCGAACGGCGGGTGTACGGCGCGCGGACGCGCGGCCGGCCCGCCAAGGTCTTCGCGCTCACCGACTGCGGCCGGGACGCCTTCGACCAGTCCTACGACAAGCTCGCCGCGGACGCCATGCGCTGGATCGCCGAGCAGGAGGGCGGCCAGGAGGCGGTCGCCGCCTTCGCCCGGGCCCGCATCGCCGCGCAGGCGCGCGCGTACCGCCGGGCGATCGAGGCGGCCGGCCCCGACGAACGCGCCGAAGCGCTCGCCAAGGCGCTGAGCCTGGACGGGTACGCTGCTACGGCGCGCAGCGCACCGGTCGGTGAGCAGCTCTGCCAGCACCACTGCCCGGTCGCCCATGTCGCGGAACAGTTCCCCCAGCTGTGCGAGGCGGAGACGGAGATCTTCGCCGAGCTGCTGGGTACCCATGTCCAGCGACTGGCGACCATCGCCCACGGCGACGGCGTCTGCACGACGTTCATCCCCAGGATTTCCCAGACAGACAACGCATCCGCAAGCACGGCCGGGAGGAACCCCGCATGACTCTCCCCACGGAGACTGCCCACCCCGAACTCGAGGGCCTGGGCAAGTACGAATACGGCTGGGCCGACTCCGACGCGGCCGGTGCCTCCGCACGGCGCGGTCTGAACGAGGACGTCGTCAAGGACATCTCCGCGAAGAAGTCCGAGCCGGAGTGGATGACCAAGCTCCGCCTCAAGGGCCTGAGGCTCTTCGAGAAGAAGCCCATGCCGAACTGGGGCTCGGACCTCTCGGGGATCGACTTCGACAACATCAAGTACTTCGTGCGCTCCACGGAGAAGCAGGCGGAGTCCTGGGAGGACCTGCCCGAGGACATCAAGAACACCTACGACAAGCTGGGCATCCCGGAGGCCGAGAAGCAGCGCCTGGTCGCCGGCGTGGCCGCCCAGTACGAGTCGGAGGTCGTCTACCACCAGATCCGCGAGGACCTGGAGGAGCAGGGCGTCATCTTCCTGGACACCGACACCGCGCTGAGGGAGCACCCGGAGCTCTTCAAGGAGTACTTCGGCACCGTCATCCCGGTCGGCGACAACAAGTTCGCCTCGCTGAACAGCGCCGTGTGGTCCGGCGGCTCCTTCATCTACGTGCCGAAGGGCGTGCACGTGGAGATCCCGCTCCAGGCCTACTTCCGCATCAACACGGAGAACATGGGCCAGTTCGAGCGGACCCTGATCATCGTCGACGAGGGTGCCTACGTGCACTACGTCGAGGGCTGCACCGCCCCGATCTACAAGTCGGACTCGCTGCACTCCGCGGTCGTCGAGATCATCGTCAAGAAGAACGCCCGCTGCCGTTACACGACCATCCAGAACTGGTCGAACAACGTCTACAACCTGGTCACCAAGCGCGCCGTCGCCTACGAGGGCGCGACCATGGAGTGGATCGACGGCAACATCGGCTCCAAGGTGACGATGAAGTACCCGGCCGTCTACCTGATGGGCGAGCACGCCAAGGGCGAGACCCTGTCCATCGCCTTCGCGGGCGAGGGCCAGCACCAGGACGCCGGTTCCAAGATGGTCCACATGGCGCCGAACACCTCCTCCAACATCGTCTCCAAGTCGGTGGCGCGCGGCGGCGGCCGCACCTCCTACCGCGGTCTGGTGGAGATCGGCGAGGGCGCCGCGGGCTCCAAGTCCAACGTGCTGTGCGACGCGCTGCTCGTCGACACCATCTCCCGCTCCGACACCTACCCCTACGTGGACGTCCGCGAGGACGACGTGTCCATGGGCCACGAGGCGACCGTCTCCAAGGTCTCCGAGGACCAGCTCTTCTACCTGATGAGCCGCGGTCTGACCGAGTTCGAGGCGATGGCGATGATCGTGCGCGGCTTCGTCGAGCCGATCGCCAAGGAACTCCCCATGGAGTACGCGCTGGAGCTGAACCGGCTGATCGAGCTGCAGATGGAAGGCGCGGTCGGCTGACGACCGCCGCCGAGACAGCCAGCGAACACTGACGTAGGAAGAGAGCAGACCGACAGCCATGGCTGAGGCCCAGAACTCCCCCCAGTCCTCGACTCCGCTCGGACAGGGGGCGCCCCCACCTGTGGGCTCCACCACCGCAGGCCAGATCGCGGTGGCCGCGGAGTCGACCGTCGCCACGCGCATGAGCGCGCCCCCCTCCTTCGACGTGACGGACTTCCCGGTCCCGCACGGCCGCGAGGAGGAATGGCGGTTCACCCCGCTGGAGCGGCTGCGCGGCCTGCACGACGGCACCGCGACCGCCACCGGCACCGGCGTGAAGGTGGACGTCCAGGCCCCCGAGGGCGTGACCGTGGAGAGCGTCGGCCGCGACGACGCGCGGCTCGGCAAGGCCGGCACCCCGGTCGACCGCGTCGCCGCCCAGGCCTACTCCGCCTTCGAGCAGGCCTCGGTCGTGACCGTCCCCAAGGAGACCGTCCTGACCGAGCCGATCCGCATCGCGGTGCACGGCGAGGGCGGGGTCGCCTACGGCCACCAGGTCGTCGAGCTGGGCGCCTTCGCCGAGGCCGTCGTCGTCATCGACCACACCGGTGACGCGGTGCTCGCCGCCAACGTCGACTACCTCCTGGGCGACGGCGCCAAGCTCACCGTCGTCTCCGTCCAGGACTGGGACGACAAGGCCGTCCACGTCGGCCAGCACAACGCGCTGGTCGGCCGGGACGCCTCCTTCAAGTCGGTCGTCGTCACCTTCGGCGGCGACGTCGTCCGGCTGCACCCGCGTGTGACGTACGCCGGCGCCGGCGGCGAGGTCGAGATGCTCGGCCTGTACTTCACCGACACGGGCCAGCACCAGGAGCACCGCCTCTTCGTCGACCACGACGCCCCGCACTGCAAGTCGAACGTCGTCTACAAGGGCGCGCTCCAGGGCGAGGAAGCGCACGCCGTGTGGATCGGTGACGTGCTCATCGAGGCCAGGGCCGAGGGCACCGACACCTACGAGATGAACCGCAACCTGGTCCTCACGGACGGCGCCCGCGTCGACTCCGTGCCGAACCTGGAGATCGAGACCGGCGAGATCGTCGGCGCCGGCCACGCCTCCGCCACCGGCCGCTTCGACGACGAGCAGCTCTTCTACCTGATGGCCCGCGGCATCCCGGAGCACGAGGCCCGCCGCCTCGTCGTCCGTGGCTTCTTCGCCGAACTGGTCCAGCAGATCGGTGTCACCGACATCGAGGAGCGCCTGCTCGCCAAGATCGAGGAGGAGCTGGAGGCGTCCGTCGCATGAGCGGTGCCTTTGTACGCGTGTGCGCGCTGAGCGAGCTGGAGGAGGACACCCCCAAGCGGGTGGAACTCGACGGCACGCCCATCTCCGTGGTGCACACCGAGGGCGAGGTGTTCGCGATCCACGACATCTGCTCGCACGCGAACGTCTCGCTCGCCGAGGGCGAGGTCGACGACTGCCACATCGAGTGCTGGCTGCACGGCTCGCGCTTCGACCTGCGCTCCGGCAAGCCCGACAGTCTTCCGGCGACGCGTCCCGTCCCCGTATACCCCGTAAAGATCGAAGGGGACGACGTGCTCGTCTCCCTCTCCCAGGAGTCCTGAGGCACCCATGGCAACGCTTGAAATCCGAGACCTGCACGTCACCGTCGAGGCCGACAACGCCACGAAGGAGATCCTCAAGGGCGTCGACCTCACCGTGAAGCAGGGCGAGACGCACGCCATCATGGGCCCCAACGGCTCCGGCAAGTCGACCCTCGCCTACTCGCTCGCGGGTCACCCGAAGTACACGATCACCGGCGGCACCGTCACCCTCGACGGCGAGGACGTCCTGGAGATGTCCGTCGACGAGCGCGCCCGCGCCGGCCTGTTCCTGGCGATGCAGTACCCGGTCGAGGTCCCCGGCGTCTCGGTCTCCAACTTCCTGCGCACCTCCGCCACCGCGATCCGCGGCGAGGCCCCCAAGCTGCGCACCTGGGTGAAGGAGGTCAAGGAGACCATGGAGCGGCTCCACATGGACCCCTCCTTCGCCGAGCGCAACGTCAACGAGGGCTTCTCCGGCGGTGAGAAGAAGCGCCACGAGATCCTCCAGCTCGAACTGCTCAAGCCGAAGGTCGCGATCCTCGACGAGACCGACTCCGGCCTGGACGTCGACGCGCTGCGGATCGTCTCCGAGGGCGTGAACCGCGTCCGCGAGACCGGCGAGGTCGGCACCCTGCTGATCACGCACTACACGCGCATCCTGCGCTACATCAAGCCCGACTTCGTCCACGTGTTCGCCGACGGCCGCATCGCCGAGTCCGGCGGCGCCGAGCTGGCGGACAAGCTGGAGAACGAGGGCTACGAGGCATACGTGAAGGGTGGCGCATCCGCGTGACACAGCTGCCGGGCCTCCTCGACACCGAGGCGATCCGCAAGGACTTCCCCGTGCTGGACCGACTGGTCCACGACGGCAAGAAGCTCGTGTACCTGGACAACGCGGCGACCTCGCAGACCCCGCGCCAGGTGCTCGACGTGCTGTCCGAGTACTACGAACAGCACAACGCCAACGTGCACCGCGGTGTGCACGTGCTCGCCGAGGAGGCCACGGCGCTGTACGAGGGCGCCCGCGACAAGGTCGCGGCGTTCATCAACGCGCCGAGCCGCGACGAGGTGGTCTTCACGAAGAACGCCTCCGAGTCGCTCAACCTCGTGGCGAACATGCTCGGCTGGGCCGACGAGCCCTACCGGGTGGACCACGACACCGAGATCGTCATCACGGAGATGGAGCACCACTCCAACATCGTGCCGTGGCAGCTGCTGGCGCAGCGCACGGGCGCGAAGCTGAAGTGGTTCGGCCTGACCGACGACGGCCGCCTGGACCTGTCGAACATCGAGGAGGTCATCACGGAGAAGACGAAGATCGTCTCCTTCGTGCTGGTCTCCAACATCCTCGGCACCCTCAACCCGGTCGAGGCGATAGTGCGCCGCGCCCAGGAGGTCGGCGCCCTGGTCTGCATCGACGCCTCGCAGGCCGCCCCGCACATGCCGCTGGACGTACAGGCCCTGCAGGCCGACTTCGTGGCCTTCACCGGCCACAAGATGTGCGGCCCGACCGGCATCGGCGTGCTCTGGGGCCGCCAGGAACTGCTGGAGGACCTGCCTCCGTTCCTCGGCGGCGGCGAGATGATCGAGACGGTGTCGATGCACTCCTCGACCTACGCCCCCGCCCCGCACAAGTTCGAGGCGGGCACCCCGCCGATCTCGCAGGCCATCGGCCTGGGCGCGGCGATCGACTACCTGAACGCGATCGGCATGGACAAGGTCCTCGCCCACGAGCACGCGCTCACCGAGTACGCGGTGAAGCGGCTCGCGGACGTCCCCGGCCTGCGCATCATCGGCCCGACCACGGCCGAGGACCGCGGCGCCGCGATCTCCTTCACGCTCGGCGACATCCACCCGCACGACGTGGGCCAGGTCCTCGACGAGCAGGGCATCGCCGTCCGGGTCGGCCACCACTGCGCGCGGCCGGTCTGCCTGCGCTACGGAATTCCTGCGACCACGCGAGCGTCGTTCTATCTGTACTCCACGCCGGCCGAGATCGACGCCCTGGTCGACGGCCTGGAGCACGTACGGAACTTCTTCGGATGAGGGGCTGAGGCGTGAAGCTGGACTCCATGTACCAGGACGTCATCCTGGACCACTACAAGCACCCGCACGGGCGTGGTCTGAGGGACGGCGACGCCGAGGTGCACCACGTGAACCCGACGTGCGGCGACGAGATCACCCTGCGTGTGAAGTACGACGGCACCACGATCGAGGACGTCAGCTACGAGGGGCAGGGCTGCTCCATCAGCCAGGCCTCGGCCTCCGTGCTGAACGACCTCCTGGTCGGCAAGGAGCTGGCCGACGCGCAGAAGATCCAGGAGACCTTCCTGGAGCTGATGCAGTCCAAGGGGAAGATCGAGCCGGACGACGCGATGGAGGAGGTCCTGGAGGACGCCGTGGCGTTCGCCGGGGTGTCCAAGTATCCGGCCCGGGTCAAGTGCGCCCTGCTGAGCTGGATGGCCTGGAAGGACGCGACGGCCCAGGCGCTGGACGGCGCCGACGCCGAAAGGAAGACCGCATGAGCGAGACCGTGGAGATGAAGCCGGCCTCCGAGGAGGAACTCCGCGAGGCCCTGATGGACGTCGTCGACCCCGAACTGGGCATCGACGTCGTCAACCTGGGCCTGATCTACGGCATCCACGTCGACGAGGCGAACATCGCGACCGTCGACATGACCCTGACGTCGGCGGCCTGCCCGCTCACCGATGTCATCGAGGACCAGGCCAAGTCCGCCACGGACGGTCTCGTCAACGAGCTGCGCATCAACTGGGTCTGGATGCCGCCGTGGGGCCCGGACAAGATCACGGACGACGGCCGCGAGCAGCTGAGGGCGCTCGGCTTCAACGTCTGAGAGACCCTGCTTCCGGAACGGCGGAACGGAACGGCGGCACCCCCGGGTGCCGCCGTTCGGCTGTCCGGGCACGACCCTGTTTTCGCACACCCTCGTTATGTACGCTCGTACACATGGGATACCTGTTCCTGGCCGGAGCCATCGCCGCCGAAGTCGCCGGGACCACCGCCATGAAGTACAGCGAGGGCTTCAGCAGGCCGGTCCCCTCGGTGCTGACCGCGCTCGGCTACCTGATCTCCTTCGCGCTGCTCGCCCAGACCCTCAAGACCCTCAACGTCGGCACCGCGTACGCCATCTGGTCCGGCATCGGCACCGCGGCCATCGCCGTCATCGGCGTGGCCTTCCTGGGCGAGGGGATGACCCTCACCAAGGTCGCCGGAATAGCGCTGATCATCGTCGGCGTGGTGGTGCTCAACCTGGGCGGCGCGCACTGATGCCCCGGCGCTACGACCCCGGCCGGCGGCAGCGGATCATCGACGCCGCGATCCGGGTCGTGGGGGAGAAGGGCATCGCCGGGCTCAGCCACCGCACGGTCGCCGCCGAGGCCGATGTGCCGCTCGGCTCCACGACGTACCACTTCGCCACCCTCGACGACCTGCTGGTCGCCGCGCTGCGCCAGGCCAACGAGGGTTTCGCCGAGGCGGTCGCCGCACACGGCGCGCTGGCCGGCCCGGACCCCGACCTGGCGCGGGAACTCGCGGCCGCGATGGGGGAGTGGCTCGCCGGCGACCGCACCGGGGTCGAGCTGGAGTACGAGCTGTACCTGGCCGCGCTGCGCCGCCCCGCCCTGCGTCCCGTCGCCGCCGAGTGGGCCGACGGCCTCGCCGCCCTCCTGGCCCGCCACACCGACCCCGTCACCGCGCGCGCCCTGGTCGCCCTGGTGGACGGCATCTGCCTCCAGGTGCTGCTGACGGGCGGTTCGTACGACGAGGAGTACGCCCGCGAGGTGCTGGCTCGGGTGATCCCACCGAGGTCGCCCGGCACGTGAGACAGGGTTCGCTCCCGCACCCGCTGCCACGTTAGGTTTTCCCCATGACCGACACTGCTCCCCGCACCACCGGCGCCGTCGCCGCCGGACTCGCCACGATCGCCGCCGACGGCACCGTCCTCGACACCTGGTTCCCCGCACCCGAGCTGACGGACGAGCCCGGCCCGGCCGGTACCGAGCGGCTGTCCGCCGAGCGCGCCGCCGAACTGCTCGGCGGCGGCGCGATCGCGGCGACCGGTCCGGACGCCCGCCGGGGCGTCGAGGTGGTCGCGGTCCGCACGGTCATCGCCTCGCTCGACGAGAAGCCGGTCGACGCGCACGACGTCTACCTGCGCCTGCACCTGCTCTCCCACCGCCTGGTCAAGCCCCACGGCGTGAACCTGGAGGGCCAGTTCGGCTTCCTCGCCAACGTCGCCTGGACCTCGCTCGGCCCGGTCGCCGTCGACGACGTCGAGAAGGTGCGGCTCAACGCCCGCGCCGAGGGCCTGCACCTCCAGGTGACCTCCATCGACAAGTTCCCGCGCATGACGGACTACGTGGCCCCCAAGGGCGTCCGCATCGCCGACGCCGACCGGGTCCGGCTCGGCGCGCACCTCGCCGAGGGCACCACCGTGATGCACGAGGGCTTCGTGAACTTCAACGCGGGCACCCTGGGCACCTCCATGGTCGAGGGCCGCATCTCCGCGGGTGTCGTGATCGGCGACGGTTCGGACATCGGCGGCGGCGCCTCCACCATGGGCACGCTCTCCGGCGGCGGCAACGTGATCATCTCCATCGGCGAGCGCTGCCTGATCGGCGCGGAGGCGGGCGTGGGCATCGCGCTCGGCGACGAGTGCGTCGTGGAGGCCGGCCTGTACGTCACCGCCGGCACCCGTGTCAGCATGCCCGACGGGCAGATCGTCAAGGCCCGCGAACTCTCCGGCGCCTCCAACATCCTCTTCCGCCGCAACTCGGTCACCGGCGCCGTCGAGGCCCGCCCGAACAACGCGGTCTGGGGCGGCCTCAACGAGGTTCTGCACAGCCACAACTGACGCGGCGAGCGCCGGATCGCGCGAGGCGCCCTCCCCACGCCGGGGGGCGCCTCGCCCCGTCTACGGCGCCACCGAGCCCGCGAACCGCGCGAGGGCCGCGAAGTCGCTCTCGCGCAGGCCCACGCGGGGATCGACGTGGTGCAGGAGAGCCGGGCCGGGGTGTTCGGCCCTCACGTACTCCGTGTCGGCCTCGCTCTGCTCGTCGTCCACCCAGGCGAACGGGCGGCCCGCCGCGTACGCCACGATCGCCTCGGTCTTCCAGTGGACCCCGTCGGGGCGCAGGGCGAACAGGCCCGCGCCGAAGTCGACGTACGGCAGCTCGGGCAGTCCGACGACCGGGGCGATCCAGCGGTTCGCCGCGTCCATCCAGGTGGTGGCCCAGCACAGCTCGTAGCCGAGACCCAGCAGTGCCGGGCCGTGCGCAGGGTTCAGCCAGACGCGCAGCGCCCGGCCCGGGTGCGGGGACGCCCGGATCGTGGTGTAGCCCCCGGGCCGCCGTTCCGGCTGCGCGGCCCAGGGGTTGAGGGGGCCGTCGACATCGAGGAAGAGCAGGGGGCGGCTCACAGGGCCAGCGTACGGCTCAGGGCGCCGAGGACGTGAGCCGTTCGTAGGCCGCCAGCAGGCCGTCGACCGTCTCGCGGGCGGCGGGCCGCAGCGGCGCGCGGACCGGGCCCGCGGGCAGACCGAGCGCGCCGAGCAGGCCTTTGACGGTGACCGCGCCGGGCAGCCCCGAGGCCATCGTCGACTCGATCAGCTCCGTGGCCTGTTGCTGTGCCCGGGCCGCCCGCGAGGTGTCGCCCGCGTCGAACGCGTCCAGGACGGCGCGCAGCCGGCCGGGGACGAGGTTCGCGACCGTGCTGACGTATCCGGCGCCGCCGACCGCGTACAGGGCGAGGTTGTGCTCGTCGCAGCCCGCGTAGAACGACAGGTCCGTGCGCGCCAGCAGCTTCTGGACGCCGAGGAAGTCGTAGGAGCAGTCCTTGACCGCGACGATCCGGGGGTGCTCGGCCAGCCGCAACAGGGTGCCGGGCTCGATGCGGGTGCCGGTGCGGGCCGGGATGTCGTAGAGCACGAGCGGCAGCCCGGAGCTGTCCGCGACCGTGCGGAAGTGCGCCTCGACCGCGTCCTGCGGGGGTCTGCTGTAGTACGGCGTCACGACCAGCACGGCGTCGGCGCCGGCCTTCTCGGCGGCCAGGGCGAGTTCGACGGTGTGCCGCGTGTCGGACGTGCCCACGCCCGCGACGATCGCGGCGCGGTCCCCGGCGGCCTCCCGGACGGCCCGTACGAGTTCCGCCTTCTCGGCGTCCGTGGTGGTCGGGGACTCGCCGGTGGTGCCGTTCAGCACGAGGCCGTCGCATCCGCCGCTCACCAGGTGGTCCGCCAGGCGCTGGGCGCCGTCGAGGTCGAGGGCGCCGGCCGGGGTGAAGGGCGTGACCATGGCGCACAGGGCGCGGCCGAAGGGGCGGCCGGGACGGTCGGCGCTCGCCGCGCTCGCCGTGCCCTGCGCGTTCTCCGCGCTCTCTTCGCTCGGGGAGGTCGTCGTCATGGAGACAGTTTCGGCAGCCCTTCGATGAAGCACCACTTAATTCTTCTACCCGGTATTTATAAGCGATGCTGGAAAGACAGTGTGCTGTGTCCAAAGTCGGCGGGATGGGTCACCATGGGGGAGAAGGTCACTGACGGGCAGCTCATGGGAGGCGTCATGAAGCTCGGCAAGGCACTGGCCACCGGAGTCGCGCAGGAGGAGGAGCAGCCGCGGGCCGCCGAGGAGGAGACTCCCGTACGGATCGTGGCCGTGGAGGTCCCTGAGGAGTCGCAGACCACCGCGTCCGAAGAGGTCCCGGCCGCCCGATGAGGCTGCGGCTGCCGACGGAACGTCCGACGGAGCCGCCGACCGGTTACAAGATCGCCCACCCGGTGCTGTCGCAGGACGGCACCCGGGCCGGGTTCACCGGAGTGTCGCTCGGCGGCGCGCTGCCGTACGGCGTCGTCGCGGACGCCGGCTGCGTCTACGGACGCCGCCACCGGCCGCCCGCCCGCCTGTGCGACTGCGGCTTCCACTGCGTGCACGAACGTGTCGTGGCCGAGGAGCTGTTGTGCACGGCCGAGCACCGGGCCGCCGTCCTCCTGGAGGTCTCGGTCCTCGGTTCCTACATCCGTTTCGAACGCGGCTACCGCTACGCCCGCCAGCGGGTGCGGACCATGACGGTCGGGCCGTGCGCGTGCGGCGCGCCCGCCGTCGCACTGGCCGACGCGGGCTGGGGCAGGCCCGGCCGGCGCGCGCTGGCCGCCGCCTGCGGGGGCTGCGCGAGCGGCCGTACGGCCGTGACCCTCGCCGGGTTCGCCCGGCTGGCCGGAGACGGACTGCGGGTGGTGGCCGGGGCTCCGCCGGCCGGTGCGCCCCCGGTGGCCGCCGTCACCGGGGGCGCACCCGCGCCGCCGTCCGCTCCCGCGGGGGCCGGTGAACTCGGCCTGCCCGAACTCGCCGCGGAAGCCGCCCTGTTGCAGGCCCGGCTCGACTGGTTCCAGACCCAGCTGGCCCTGCTCGGCGAGCGCGGGCCCGGCGGCACGGGCGAGGGGTAGCCCAGGCGCCCGAGGGGTACCCGGTCGTCCCGGACCGAGAGGAGGCGGGACACCGTGACCGGGACCATCGATGCCAGACCCGTCCGAACGCAGCATGCCGTGGCGGCCGTCCGCCCCGAGAGCGACCGGTCGGTGGGCGAACTCGTCCATGACGCCACGGAACAGCTCTCCCTGCTGGCACGGCAGGAAGTGGCCCTCGCCAAGGAGGAACTGGCCGCGAAAGGCCGGCGCATGGGGCGGGGCGGCGGACTGCTGGGCGCCGCGGGTGCCGTCGCGTACGTCGGAGTGTTCGCGCTCGCCGGTACGGCCGTCGCCGCGCTCGCGCTGGTGCTGCCCGTGTGGGCCGCCGCGCTGATCGTGACCGGCGCGCTGTTCGCGATCGCGGGCGTCCTGGCCCTCACCGGGCGCGCTCAGTTGCGCCGCGCCGGGCCGCCCAAGCCGCAGGAGGCGCTCGGCAGCGTCAAGGCGGACGTCGAGGAACTCAAGGAAAGGGCACACCACCGATGACCGACAGCAGGCAGGGGGCGGGCGGCGGGGCCGCACGGGCCCTCGGCGCGAAGGGGCCGGACGAGTTGCGGGAGCAGATCGAGCGGACCAGGAGCCGCCTCGGCGACACAGTCGAGGAACTGGCGGCGAAGGCCGACGTGAAGGGCCGTACCAGGGCCCGGGCAGCCGATCTGCGGGACCGGGCCGGGGCGATGGGCGTCCAGTTGCGCAGCGGCGCCGCCCAGGCCGGTCACCGCGCGGAGGAACGGGCCGCCCGCGCCCTGCGGCACACCCGGCACTCCGCCTCAGGGCCGGTGAGCGACGCGGCGCGGGCCTGCCGGCGCCATCCCCGGCCGTTGCTGCTCGTGGGCGCGGCGGGAGTGGCGGTGCTGACGGCGGGGCTGCTGAGGCGGCGGCGCCGGGCACACATCTGCTGACGGGGCGGTGGGCGTACCGGGCCGGCCCCGGGCGGGGCGGCTTCCTTCGTCCCGGCCTTGACCTCAACCTTGGTCGAGGTCAGAGAGTGGGGGCGTCCGCGTCAGACGCCGATCAGCGAAGGGCCGCCCCGATGAGTCCCGTACCCCGTACGCCCCGCCGCACCAGCACCCACCCCGACCTCGGCGATCCGCGGGTCGGCGCGCCCTTCTTCAGCACCTGGCGCGTGGGGACGCCCGACCGGCAGCGGCAGACCGTCGACGCCGTCGCCGAGGCCTGGGGCCGGCGGCCCTGGCCGGCGGACGGCCTGCTCTCCTACCACGTCTACGCGGGCGAGGACGGCTCGACGCTGCTCCACCACTCGCAGTGGGCGAGCGAGCAGGCGTACGAGGCGTTCGTACGGACCCTGCGGCAGGAACGGGTCGACGAGATCGACACCGCCGTGCCCGGGATCGAGCGCCTCGGCCTCGGCCGCTACCGCTACTACCGCGGCGCCTCGGCCGGACCGGACGAGCGGGTCCCCGGGTGTGTCGTCATCGTCGAGGTCGAGTTCGACGGCCCCGACGCGGACCGGCAGCGCGCCTGGGCCGACGCGGTCCTGGAAGCCCTGGCCGCGGAGCCGGCGCCGCACCCCGCAGGGATGGCCGCCCACTTCCACCTGAGCACCGACGGCAGGCGTGTCCTGAACTACGCACAGTGGGAGAGCGCCCAGGCGCACGCCGACGCCCTGGCGGCTCCCGGTGCGGGCGTCGGGTCGGCGAGCGCGCAGTGGCAGCGCGTACGGAACTGGCCAGGGCTGAGGAGCAGCACCGTCAGGCGCTACGAGCACGCGCTCGGCCTCGTCCCCGCCTGAAGACGGCCGGCGGGGACGAGGCCGGGCGGGCGGCGCCCGCTACGGGCAGAACCGCAGCACCTGCGGGTCGTGGTCGCTGATCTGGTCGTGGAACTCCGAGTTGATGTGCACGCTGTCGTACGCGAAGCGCCGGCCGTGCCGGATCGACGGGCTGACCAGGATCTGGTCCAGGACCTGCGCGTTGCCCTGGTAGTCGTACGTGTACCGCTCGCTCGCGGGCAGCGACTTGATCGCCGACCACAGCTCGCCGCGGCCCTCCAGAATCTTCGCGGTGCCGGAGAACTCGAAGTCGTTGATGTCGCCGAGGGCGATCACGTCCGCGTTCCGCTGGACCTTCAGGATGTCCTTGACGAAGGAGTTCACCTCGGCCGCCTGGAGGTGGCGCTGGGTCTCCGAGCTGCGCACCGGCGGCTGGTACTGCGAGGTCAGCCCCTGGTCGCCGCCCTTGGAGGCGAAGTGGTTGGCGATCACGAAGACCGTGCGGCCCCGGAAGACGAACTCGCCGGCCAGCGGCTTGCGGCTGGACTTCCACGCCTCGCTCGCCGGGTCGACGCGGCCCGGTGAGGCCGTCAGGGCGGCCCTGCCGTGCACGCGGGTGACGCCGACGGCGGTCGTGGAGGTGCCGCCGGGGCGGTCGGTGAAGGAGACCCGGGCCGGGTTGAACAGGAAGGCCTGGCGGATGTTGCCGCCGGGCTCGCCGCCGTCCTGGTCGTCCACCGGGTCGATCGAGCGCCATTCGTAGCGCGGGCCGCCCGCGGCGACGATCGCGTCGATCAGCTTGGCCATCGTCACGCCCGCGGTCACCGTGCCGTCGTCGGTGGCGCCGTTGTCGTCCTGGATCTCCTCCAGGGACACGATGTCGGGCGAGCGGAGGTTGTTCACGATCGCGGAGGCGTGCGCGGCGAAGGTGGTGTCGGACGGGTCCAGGTTCTCCACGTTGTAGGTGGCCACCGCCAGCTCGTCGCGGGACTGCGCGCGGGTCGACTCGCGCCGCAGGCCGCCGCTCTCCAGCGGGCCGAGCCGGTTCGCGACCAGCGTGTAGCCGCCGAACTGGTTGTAGTCCAGGGGGCCGGTGGTGGCGCCCGTGAGAGTGTCGCCGACGTTCGCCACCGGGAAGTCGGCGGTGGCGCCGAGCGACTGGATCTGGAGGCGGCCGGTGTTCTGGGAGTCGTAGGAGCCGTACACGGTGCCGCCGCGCCGGGTGGCGTGCTCGTGCGGCTTCACCGTGACCCACAGCTCGGTGTACGGGTCGGTGGCGGTGACCACGCGGGCGTCCGTGACCTGGACGTTCATGCCCTCCAGGGACTCGTAGTAGTCCAGGGCGTAGCGCGAGGGGCGCAGCGGCAGGGCGTTGACCGAGCCGTTGGCCGCGCTGTCGCCGGCCGGGGCGTAGGCGGCCGGGACCGCCTTCGCGTCGACGACGACCGGGGCCGGGACGGCGTTGCCGGAGGAGAGCACGGTGACGGCGGGCTTGGTGATCTCGGTGACCGACTGGTTGCCCGAGGAGGTGCCGCCGGGGACGTACTCGGAGACCGTGCCGGTGACCGTGACGGAGTCGCCCACAGCCACCTTCGGGGCGGAGCTGGTGAAGACGAACACGCCCTCGCTGGTGGCCGGGTCCGCGTCAGGGTCGGGGTCCTGCATCCAGAAGCCCTTCGAGGCGCCGTAGGGCCGGACGCCGGTGACGATTCCGGCCACGTCCGAGACCCTCTGGCCGGCGTACGGGGAGATCCGGGTGGTGCCCTGGATGTCGTGGATGCGCACGGAGTCCGCGTGCGCGGGCGCGGGCAGGACGATCATCTGGGTGAGTGCCGCCGCGGAGCAGACGGCGGCGACGGTCAGCGCGGCGAGGCGCGCGGAAGACTTGCTCGGCAACGGAATCCCTCCGGGGACGTACAGGAGCGCCGGGACGAGGGTGGAGCGTGGAACCGGGTGCCGCGACCGGTGGGCGGCGCGGCGCGCAGAGCAGTCGGTGAACAGCTGTCCCTCGAATTTCTACGCGCGTCAATCTCCTGCGCGGCCAGGGGGGTTGTCAAGGTTTCGGCCATGTACGGACGGCGTCCGGGAGATGAACCGGGCGGCATGGGTGGAAATCCGTCTAGGCTGAGCGGTTGAGTCGTCAGGCTTTTCGGCCCGGGGTGCCGAACCCCCGGGTCACCAGGTCCGCTAGGAGAACCAGCCGATGTCAGACACGTCCCCGCTGCCGCCGGTGCGGCTGGCTCTTGAACCGGAGCTGGCCCGGGACGCCCTCGCCACCCCGCTCCTGTCCCGGGCCGCTCGGCTCGCCCGCTGGGCCGGCCCCGGGACCCGGGTGGACGCGGGCGGCGCCCTGGTACCGGAGCAACTGCCCGCCGCTGCCGGGGAACTGGGGCTGAGCGGCGACGACGCGGCGGCCTGGGCGAGCGAGGCCTGGCGGACGGCCGTCGACACCGGCCTCGTCGAGATCACCGACGAGGAGGAGGGCACCGTCACGGCGGGCGCGGAACTGCGGCTGCTCACCGGCGGCTCGCCGCACGACGTCCTCACCGTCTGGCTGACCGCGCTGGAGGCCGTCCTGGCCGACGCGAGCGTGCCCGACCTGGACGGCCTGATCGACGCGATGGACGAGGGCGGCGCCGTCGACCTCTCCACGCTGGAGTGGGACCCCCAGGCCGAGGCGGAGTTCCTGGACGGTGTGCTCGCCAACCTGTACCTGCTGACCGTGGGCGAGGAGGGACCCGCCGGTGCACCGGTGCCACTGCCGGCGCTGGCCGCCTCCATGATCGTGCCCAGCGACATGGGGGAGCCCACCGACGACATACTGGAACAGGTCTCCGACGCGATGATGCGGCTGGACGACCAGTTCCGGCTGCTGGAGCCGGTCGGGCTCGTCGACTACCGGCCGGTGGACGAGGCGCTTCTGGAGGACGCCGGGGACGCCCAGGACGCCGGGGACTTCGGTGACCCCGGCGACGGCGGGAGTGCCGGGGGCGCCGGGGAGCCGGCCGCCGGGACGACGGTGTCCGACGACGAGGTGGAGGTCGCCCGCTACGGCATGGTGCGGCTCACCCCGCTCGGGCTGTACGGCATGCGCGCCCGGCTCCTGGAGGCCGGCTTCGACGCCCCGGCCGTCGGCGACCTCGCGGACAAGGGAGCGGACGCGCTGCTCGACGGCACCGCCGGCTTCCCGCCCGCGGCCGCGCACGCCGAGACCGAACAGTGGCTGGCGCGCCGCGAGCCCCTGGCCGCCGCGCGCGAGCTGCTCGCCGCCGCGCGCGGCACGGACGCCGGGGCCCCGCTGCGCCGGCTCCGCTGCCAGCAGGCCCTGTCCCTGGTGGGCGCCGTGGCCGAACCGGCGCTGCGCGAGGTGCTCGACGACGCCGAACTGGGCGGGCTCGCCCGGGTCTGGCTGACCGAGCGCGGCCTTCCCGACGTGCCCCCGCCCACCCAGGACATGGTCTTCTGGCTCACCATCGACACGGTGGCCGCGCAACTGGCCGCCGAGGGCGAGTCCGACGAACTGCACGCACTGGTGCAGGGCCTGGCCGAGCAGCACAGCGGCTTCTTCGCCGCGGCCTGGCGGGTGGACCACCCGCACACGGCTGACGTGCTGGAGGCGATGGGGCGGCTGCACCCGGACAAGAAGATCGCGAAGGAGGCCCGCAAGGCGGCCTTCAAGGCGCGCTCCGCGCACGGCGGTTGACCGCACCGGGGCGCGATTGATTCGTTCGCCCCTGCCGCGGCGTCCCTCCTGGAGAGACGTACGTCCAGGTGCGACAGGCAGGACGGATGATCGGGGCGGGGCGGGGCGGGGCGGGACGCGGACTGGCCCTGGGCCGGCTGAGGGGGCGGGGCCCGTCTCACCGCACCGGTGGCCCGCCTCGCATACGGGCCACCGCGAGGCCGTCCATGTAGTCGCGGACGTGGGTGATCAGACCCTCGTGGACGCGTATGACCAGCAGGCCGGGGACCTCGAAGGGTTCCCCGGTCGTGGTCAGGGTGCCGGTGACGGTCTGCTCGACGGTGATGACTTCCGGGTCGGTGGACTCGTGGACGGCCGTCTCGTGGATGTGCTCGGGCCGTACCGGGCTCGCGCCCCACAGTGCCCTGTAGCCCGCGCGCACCTCTTCGCGCCCCTGGTAGCGGGCGGGCAGGCCGGGGAAGCGGAACGGGAACTCGTGGACGGCGTCGCCTGCGTACAGGTCGGCCAGCCGGTCCGCGGACTTGTCGAGCATGGCCCGGCGGTAGCGGTCGAGAATCGCGCGGGGGCCGCGGTGGGCCGGGGACGGTTCGGGGGCCGGGGGCATGCGGGCACACTCCTTCGGGCGGGGAAGAGGGGCCGGGGCCGGCGGGCAGGCGGGCGCCGGAGCGAGACGGGGAACGGCGTAAGTGGGGACTGTCTCCGTTTTCTCTCCGGTAAATTTACGGAGGTGGTCTCCGGTTCGCAAGGAGTATCTGGATGACGCAGGTCAGGCCCATGCGCGCGGATGCCCGGCGCAACTACGAGCGGTTGCTCCAGGTGGCGGCCCAGGCCTTCGCCGAACACGGGGAGAACGCCTCCCTCGACGACATCGCCAAGCGCGCCGGCGTCGGCTCCGGCACGCTGTACCGGCATTTTCCGAACCGGCAGGCCCTCCTGGAGGCGGCCTACGTGGACCGGATCGAGGCGATCTCCGCCCGCGCGGACGAGCTGGCCGGGCGGCTGCCGCCGGGCGAAGCGCTGACGGCGTGGCTGAACGAGCTGTGCGTCTGGACGATCCAGGCGCGCGGTCTGAAGGCGCTGCTGGGTTCGGCCGTCGCGGACGGCGGCGCGGCGGCGGTCACGGTGTGCGGTACGTCGCTCAAGGGCGCCGCGACCCGGCTGGTGGCGGCCGCGCAGCGCGAGGGGACCCTGCGGACGGACCTGGAGCCGGTCGAACTGCTGCGGCTGGCCCACGGGGTGACGACGGCCGCCGAGCTGGCCGACGGGCAGGGAGCGGGGCAGGCGGCGCACATCCGCCGCTATCTGACCCTGCTGCTGGAGGGGCTGCGGGCGGCGGCGTGAGCACGGTGACCGGCCGTCGGCGCCCCCGCACCGCCCGGTGCCGGGGCGCCCGCACCGCTGCCGCCGCGCCTACAGCGCCTGGGCCGCCGGCTTCACCATGTTCCGTACGGTGCGCGCCTTGACGAAGTCGCCCATCGCCGTCATCTCCCACTCGCCCGAGTACTGCCGGATGAGCTTGGCCATCATCACGCCGGTCTGGGCCTCGGCGTTGGTGAGGTCGAAGCGGACCAGCTCCTCCTCGGTGGCGGCGTCGAGGAGACGGCAGTAGGCCTTGGCCACCTCCGTGAACTTCTGGCCGGAGAAGGAGTTGACCGTGAAGACCAGGCCGGTGACCTCCTGGGGGATGCGCCCGAGGTCGACCACGATGACCTCGTCGTCGCCCGCGCCCTCGCCCGTGAGGTTGTCGCCGGAGTGCTTCACCGCGCCGCCGAGGATGGACAGCTTGCCGAAGTAGCAGCTGTCGATGTGGTTGCGCTGCGGGCCGTAGGCGATGACCGAGGCGTCCAGGTCGATGTCGGCGCCCCGGAAGGCGGGCTCCCAGCCCAGGCCCATCTTCACCTGGGACAGCAGGGGACGGCCGCCCTTGACCAGGGACACCGTCTGGTTCTTCTGGAGGCTGACCCGGCCCTTGTCGAGGTTGACCTTCCCGGAGCCGGGAGCGGGCGGGGCCGGGGGCGGGGGAGCGTCCGACGGGGCGACCCGGGTGTGCGGGGCGGGCGGCGGGGCCGTCGGCTGCGGTGGGGTGCCCGGGTGGGGCGGGGCCACGGGCCGCTGCGGGGCGGGTGCCGGTTCCTCCACGCTCACCCCGAAGTCGGTCGCGATGCCCGCGAGCCCGTCGGCGTACCCCTGGCCGACGGCCCGCGCCTTCCACTGGCCGCCGCGCAGGTAGATCTCCACGACCACCAGTGCCGTCTCGGTGCCGAGCCGGGGCGGGGTGAACGTGGCCAGCGGGGAGCCGTCGTCCGCGTCGCGGATGGTGGCCGTGGGCTCGATGCCCTGGAAGGACTGCCCGGCGGCGTCCGGGCTGGCGGTGACCACGATCTTCTCGATGCCCGGCGGTACGGCGGCCGTGTCGACGATGATCGCGTCCGGCGCGGTGCCGCCGCCGGAGCGGTAGGTCACGCCCGGCCCGGAGGGCTGGTTGTAGAAGATGAAGTCGTCGTCCGAGCGCACCTTGCCGTCGCCGGTGAGCAGCAGGCCCGAAACGTCCAGCCGCACGGGAGCGGCCACGTCCACCGTGACACGGGCGGTGGAGAGAGGGATGTTCGAGCCGGGGGTCATAGCTGTCATGCCGGGTGAACGAGCGAGGGCACTTTGCCGTTCCCTTACCCAGCGGGAAGAGGCCGTCCGGGTGGCGGCGGGCGCGGGACCGCAGCGGCCCGAAGGGGTTCGCCCCCGCCGCCCCTCCCGTTCCCGAGTCCCTGGGGGGCTCCGCCCCAGCCCCCAGACCCTCTGATCGGCCTTCGGTCTCGTCCCCAAGCACCGGACGGGCTACGGCACCACCACGATCTTGCGGCCCACCCCCGCCGCGAACTGCTCCAGCGCCTGCGGGTAGCTCTCCAGCGGGAGGCGGTCGCTGATGAAGACGTCCGGGTCGAGCACGCCGTTCGCGAACAGCTCGGCCGCGCGTTCGTAGCTGTGCAGGACCGCCATGGAGCCCGTGATGGTGATCTCCTGGTTGTAGATGCGGTACGGGTCGATCTCCACGCGCGTGGCGTAGTCGGCCACGCCGAACTGGAGGAACGTGCCCGCCTTGGCGACCCTGTTCAGGCCGTCCTGGATGGCCGCCGCGTTGCCCGTCGCGTCGATGACCAGGTCCCAGCCCTCGGGGCGGTCCAGTTCGTCCGGGTTGGCGGCCGACGCCGAGACACCGAGGCCGCGGGCCGTCTCCAGGCGGGCGGGGTTCAGGTCGACCACGTCCACGCTCGCCGCGCCGGTCCGCTTGGCCAGCTCCAGCATCATCAGGCCCATCGTCCCGGAACCGTAGATCAGGACGTGGGCGCCGAGCCGGGACTGCAGGACGTCGTAGCCGCGCACCGCGCAGGACAGCGGCTCGATCAGGGCCGCGTCCTCGGTGCGGACGTGCTCGGGGAGCTTGACGCAGTTGGCGACCGGGGCCACCGCGTACTGGGCCGCGCCGCCCGCGGTCGTCACGCCGATCGCCGCCCAGCGCTCGCACAGGTTGTTGTGGCCGGTGCGGCACCGGCGGCACTCGTAGCAGTACAGGGACGGGTCCACCGCCACCCGGTCGCCCGCCGCGACCTCGGTGACCTGGGTGCCGACGGCGACGACACGCCCGGCGAACTCGTGGCCCGGCACGATCGGCAGCTTGGGCGCGAACTCACCTTGGAGGATGTGCAGGTCGGTCCCGCACAGACCGCAGGCGGCGACCTCCACGACGACCTCGCGCGGCCCGGGGGTGGGGTCGGGGACCTCGGTGACGACGGCACGGCCCACGGACTCGATGACGGCGGCCTTCATTTCACGGCTCCCAACGACAGGCCCTGGACCAGTTTGTCCTGGGCGGCGAACCCCGCGGCGAGCACCGGCAGGGAGATGACGAGCGACGCGGCGCACACCTTCGCCAGGAACAGGCCCTGGCTGGTGATGAAGCCGGTCAGGAAGACGGGGGCGGTCTCGGCGACCACGCCGGTGAGCACCCGTGCGAAGAGCAGTTCGTTCCAGCTGAAGATGAAGCAGATCAGTGCCGTCGCCGCGATCCCGGGGACGGCGATGGGGGTGACCACCCGGGCCAGGATCGTGGGCAGGCGCGCGCCGTCCACCCGGGCCGCCTCGATCACCGCGACCGGCACCTCGGCGAGGAACGACTGCATCATCCACACCGCGATCGGCAGGTTCATGGAGGTGTAGAGGATGACGAGCAGCCAGATGTTGTCCAGCATCCCGGCGTTCTTCGCGAACAGGTAGATCGGCAGCAGTCCCGCCACCGCGGGCAGCATCTTGGTGGACAGGAAGAAGAACAGCACGTCCGTCCACTTCTTCACCGGCCGGATCGACAGCGCGTACGCCGCCGGGAGGGCCAGGACCAGGACGAACAGCGTCGACACCACCGAGGCGACCGCCGAGTTGACCAGCGCCGGCCAGGGGCTGGGCCCGCCGCCGCTGCCGAAGAACTCGCGGTAGCCGTCCAGGGTGAGGGAGGCGGCGAAGGAGGGCGGGTTGGTCGCCGCGTCCGCCTCCGAGTGGAAGGACGTCAGCGCCATCCAGGCGATGGGCAGGAAGAAGACGATGCCGGCCAGCCAGGCGACCAGGCCGAGACCGTTGCGCTTGAGGACGTTCATGCGCGGGACGCCTCCTCGCGGAACAGGGACGAGACCACGCGCAGGGCGAAGGTCGCGATGACGATGGAGCCGATGACGACCAGCACACCGGCGGCGGAGGCCAGGCCGTTCTCGTGGGCCTGGTAGAAGCTCTGGTAGACGGTGTACGGCAGGTTGGCGGTGCCGAGGCCCCCGGAGGTGAGGGTGAAGACCGCGTCGAAGTTCTGGACGATGTAGATCGAGCCGAGCAGCGCCCCCAGTTCGAGGTAGCGGCGCAGGTGCGGCAGCGTGAGGTGGACGAAGATCTGCCAGTCGCCGGCCCCGTCCACCCGGGCGGCCTCGATCTGCTGCTGGTCGCGGCTCTGCAGCCCGGCCAGCAGGATCAGCATCATGAACGGCGTCCACTGCCACACCAGGGAGGCCTCGACCGCGAGCAGCGGGGTGTTCGAGATCCAGTCGGGCTGGGGCCCGCCGACGTAGTGCAGCAGGCCGTTGAGCAGGCCGTACTCGGGGTTGTAGAGCACGTGTTTCCACAGCAGGGCGGCGGCGACGGGCACGACGAGGAACGGGGCGATCAGCAGGGTGCGCACGGCGCCCCGGCCGGGGAAGCGGCGGTCCAGGAGCAGGGCGAGGGCGAGCCCCAGGACCAGGCTGGCCAGGACCACCGCCACCGTCAGGAGCACCGTCGTCCACACCGAGTGGCGCAGGTCCGCGTCGGTGAGCACCTGCTGGTAGTTGTCCAGGCCGGTGAAGCGGCGGGCCTTCGGGTAGAGCGCGTTCCAGTCGAAGAAGGAGATCACCAGCGTGGCCACGAACGGGAGCTGGGTCACGGCGATCATGAAGACGAGGGCGGGCAGCAGCGGGGCGCGGGTGGCCCAGGCGCGCAGCCTGGGGGAGGGCTGCCGGGGTGCGAGCGGCTCGGTGGCGGCCACGGGGGCCGTGGTCGTGGCGGTCATCGTCCCTCGTACTCCTTGGCGATCTTCTCGGCGAGCTGCTGGGACTTCCTCAGGGCCGACTCGACGGACTGGCGTCCGGCGACGGCCGCGCTGATCTCCTGGGAGACCTTGGTGCCGAGGTCGGTGAACTCGGGGATGTCGACGAACTGGATGCCGGGCGCGGGGCGGGGCTGCACGCCCGGGTCGTTCGGGCGGGCGTTCTCGATGGCGTCCTTCGTCATCTCCTGGAAGGCGGCGGCCTCCTGGCGGTACGCGGGGTTCTCGTAGGTCGAGGCGCGCTTGCCGGCCGGGACGTTCGACCAGCCGTACGTCTTGCCCACCAGTTGCTCGTACTCCTTGCCGGACGCCCAGGAGACGAACTTCCAGGCCTTGTCGGGGTTGCGGGAGGCGTTCTGGATGCCCCAGGCCCAGGTGTAGAGCCAGCCGGACGCCTTGGTCTTCTCCACCGGAGCGGGGGCGTAGCCGACCTTGCCCTTGACGGGGGATCCCTTGGCCTCCAGGGAGCCGGCCGCGCTGGTGGCGTCGTACCACATGGCGACCTTGCCCTGGGTCATGTTGTTCAGGCACTCCGCGAAACCGGACTGCGCGGCGCCCGACTCACCGTGCTGCCGGACCAGGTCGACGTAGAACTTGGTCGCCTCGGTGAACTCGGGCGAGTCCAGGTGTGCCTTCCAGTCCTTGTCGAACCAGGTGCCGCCGAAGGTGTTCACGACCGTGGTGAGCGGTGCCATCAGCTCGCCCCAGCCGGGCAGTCCGCGCAGGCAGATGCCCTTCATCCCGGGCTGTGCGCCGTCGGCCTTCGCCGCGAGGCCGGCGATCTGCTGCCAGGTGGGGTGCGCGGGCATGGTGAGGCCCTTGGCCGCGAACACGTCCTTGCGGTACATGAGGAAGGACGACTCGCCGTAGAAGGGCTCGCCGTAGAGCTTGCCGTCGTCGGCGGTGAGGGACTGGCGCATCGGCGCGAGGACGTCGCCCTGGTCGAAGGCCCGGTCCCGGGCGACGTGGGAGTCCATGGCGTGCAGCCAGCCGTTGCGGGCGTAGATCGGGATCTCGTAGTTGGACAGGGTGGCCACGTCGTACTGGCCCGCCTGGTTGGCGAAGTCCTGGCTGATCTTGTCGCGCACGTCGTTCTCCGGCAGCACGGTGAAGTTCACCTTGATGCCGGTCTCCTTGGTGAAGTGCGCGGCGGTGAGCTTCTGCAACTCCGTCATCTGCGGGTTGTTGACCATCAGCACGTTGATGGAGTCGCCGCCGGAACCGGCTCCGCCCGCCCCGACCCAGCAGCCGGAGAGCAGCGGGGCGAGCAGCGTCCCTGCGGCGGCCAGGGCGTGTGTCGCTCGCGGTGGCCGCCGTCGGCTCTGGGTTCGCATGGATCGCTCCTGGACATAGGGAGGTGGTTTATACCCGTACATAAGGGGTTCAACAGGGTGTGCGGCAGGGGTGGCAGGGCGGTGGGGTCCGGCGGGCCGCGCCACCGGGGGCTCAGACCCGGACGACCTGCGGCCCCAGCAGGGCGTACCGGTGGGCCTCGGCCGCCGGGAGCAGGGTGCTGGTCACGATCGCCTCCACCGCGCCGACCTGGGCGAACCGGCAGAAGCTGACCGCGCCGAACTTGGTGTGCGTCCCGGCGAAGACGGTGCGCCGGGCGGCCCGCATCGCCTGTGCCTTGACCTCGCCGACCGCCGGGTCGGGCGTGGTCAGGCCGTGTTCGCGGGAGATGCCGTTGGCGCCGATGTAGGCGAGGTCGAGGACGAAGCCGGCGAGCATCTTCGTCGTCCAGTGGTCGACGGTGGCGAGCGTCCCTGCGCGGACCCGGCCGCCGAGCAGCAGCACCGAGACGTTCGCGGCCTCGGCGAGGGCGCCCGCGACCGGCAGGGACGCGGTGACCACGGTCAGCGGCCGGTCCCTGGGCAGGGCCTGGGCGATGAGCTGCGGGGTGAAGCCCTCGTCGACGAAGACCGTCTCGGCGTCCCCGATCAGTTCGGCCGCCGCGGCGGCGATCCGGCGCTTCTCGGGCACGTGGCTGGTGGCCCGGAAGGCGAGGGTCGTCTCGAAGCCCGCGCTCTCCACCGGGTAGGCCCCGCCGTGGGTGCGGCGGACGAGGCCGTGGTCCTCCAGGGCGCGCAGGTCCCTGCGGATGGTCTCCTTGGCCACGCCGAGTTCGCCGGCCAGCGCGGTGACGTCGACCTGGCCGGTGGCCCGCGCGGCCCGCACGATCTCCCGCTGCCGCTCCTCCGCCGTCCGCGCGCCCATCGCCTGCACCTGCCTTCCTGGCCTGCTGCCCGTTCGGGCCCGTTCGGGCCCGGTGGGGCCCTCGGGGCACAGTTGTACAGCGGGTGCGCGGCGCCGACCAGGTCTGTTGCGGGCTCGATGCTGCCCGGGTGCGCCCGTTTGCCCGGCCGCGTGTTTGTCGCGGACCTGCGGGGCTGTCCGGGCGGAGGTGGTTTCGGGCACGGCGGATGCCCGTACGCGGAGGCGGGCGGGCCCGTTCGGTGCCCGCCCGCCTCGCGGAGCGATGTTTTCGCGGCGGGCGGCGGGGCCGCCGGGCCGTCAGTGGGGCCAGATCGGCGGGTCGGTCACGAAGTGGCCGCCCAGGTAGGCGTGGGCCTCGTCGGCCGGGTCGAGTTCGCCCTGCTCGGCGATGAGCTTCGCGGCGTACGGCTCGGAGTCGTCCTGCGGCTCGTAGCCGAGCGCCCGCGCGCTCGACAGGTCCCACCACAGGCGGGTGTTGGCGGAGGAGCCGTGGACGACGGTGTGGCCGACGTTCTCGGCGGTGAGGGCGGCGTGGAAGAGGCGGGCGCCGTCGGCGGGGCTCATCCACACCGAGAGCATGCGCACGCTGGTCGGCTCGGGGAAGCAGGAGCCGATGCGCACCGAGACGGTCTCCAGGCCGTGCTTGTCCCAGTAGAGCTGGGCGAGGTCCTCGCCGAACGACTTCGACAGGCCGTAGAAGGTGTCAGGGCGGCGCGGGGTGTCGACGGGGATCAGCGGGTCGTCGCCGCGCGGGCGGGGCGTGTGGCCGATCGCGTGGTTGGAGGAGGCGAAGACGACGCGCCCGACGCCCTCCTCGCGGGCGGCCTCGTACAGGTTGTACGTGCCCTCGATGTTGGCCTTGAGGATCTTCTCGAAGGGGGCTTCCAGCGAGATGCCGGCGAGGTGGACGACCGCGTCGACGCCGTGGACCGCCGCCCGCAGGGCCGCCTTGTCGCCGAGGTCGGCCATGACGGCGTCCGGCTCGCCCTCGATCGGCCGCATGTCGAGGAGGCGGAGCGTGTAGCCGTACTGCGGCAGCAGGTCGCGCATCAGGGTGCCGAGTCCGCCGGCGGCGCCGGTGAGCAGAACGGTGCGGGGAGCGGGCATCCTCGGTCTCCTTGCGTCCATCAGCCGCATCCATGGCTGGAGTTCACATGCATGGACACGTTAGGGATCCCGGGTGTACGCCGTCAAGTGTGCCGCGTGCCAGGGTGGCGCACGCGGGCGGAATCCGCTGCCGCTTGCCGGTTTGCCCGCTTGACCGGCCGGGGCGGGGCCGCTTAGCGTGAGCGTGTTCATGAATATGGACACAGATCAGAAACGTGAGTGACTGCCCTAGGGAGAGCCCGTGCCGTCAGCCCCCCTCGCCGAACGCCTCAGCATCCCCAGCGGTCCGCTGTTCTTCCCCGTCACCGCCTACGGCCCCGACGGCACCCTCGACCTCGACGCCTACCGCGCCCATGTGCGCCGGGGTGTCGAGGCCGGTGCCGCCGCCGTCTTCGCCTGCTGCGGCACCGGCGAGTTCCACGCGCTGACGCCCGAGGAGTTCGAGACCTGCGTCCGCGCGGCCGTCGAGGCGACCGGGGGGCGCGTCCCGGTCGTGGCGGGCGCCGGGTACGGCACCGCGCTCGCCGTGCGCTACGCCCGCCTCGCCGAGGCCGCCGGGGCGGACGGACTGCTCGCCATGCCGCCCTACCTCGTCGTCGCCGGGCAGGAAGGGCTCCTGCGGCACTACCGCGAAGTGGCCGCCGCCACCGCCCTGCCCGTCATCGTCTACCAGCGCGACAACGCCGTGTTCACCCCCGACACCGCCGTCCGACTGGCCCGCACCGAAGGCGTCATCGGCCTCAAGGACGGGTTCGGCGACCTGGACCTCATGCAGCGCGTCGTCAGCGCCGTCCGCACCGAGGCCCCCGGCGACTTCCTGTACTTCAACGGCCTGCCCACCGCCGAGCAGACCCAGCTCGCCTACCGGGGCCTGGGCATCACCCTCTACTCCTCCGCCGTCTTCTGCTTCGTCCCCGAGATCGCCCTCGCCTTCCACCGGGCGCTGCGCGACGGCGACGACACGACGGCGCACCGGCTCCTGGACGGCTTCTACCGTCCGTTCGTCGATCTGCGCGACCAGGGCAGGGGGTACGCCGTCTCCCTGGTCAAGGCGGGCGTACGGCTGCGCGGACTCGACGTCGGCGAGGTGCGCCCGCCGCTGCACGAACCGGCCGAGGACCACGTCAAGCAGCTCGCCCGGCTGATCGAGCGCGGGTACGCGCTGCTGGAGGGGGACGCGTGAGGGCGTCGGCGTTCGTCTACCCCTGGGACGTCAACGGCGACCCCGCAGCAGCCGGGCGCGTCGCCGCGCTCGGCGTGGCGCAGGCGACCCTCGCCGCCGCCTACCACTCCACGCGGGCGCTGACCCCCCGTCACCCGCGCCACCGCGTGGTCACCGCCGAGTACGCGGCCGTCCTCTACCCGCCCGGCAGCCGCTGGCAGGGGCGGACCCCGCGGCCCCACCCCGCCGGTGACTGGGCGCCCGGGGACGCGTACGGCGAGGCGGCCGAGGCGCTGAGCGCGGCCGGTCTGGAGGTGCACACCTGGGTGGTCCTCGCGCACAACTCCCGGCTCGGCGCCGAACACCCGGACACCTCCGTCGTCAACGCCTACGGCGACCGCTACCCGTGGGCCCCGTGCATCGCCCAGCCCGCCACGCGCGCCTACCTCGTCGACCTCGCCGCCGAGGCCGCCGTACGGCCCGGCGCCCGCGGCACCGAACTGGAGTCCCTCGGCTGGTACGGCCTCGCCCACCTGCACGCCCACGACAAGACCGCCGGGGTCGGCCTCGGCGACGCCGGGCAGTACCTGATGTCCCTGTGCTTCTGCCCCACCTGCCGGGCGGGCTACGGGCAACAGGACCTGGACGCCGACGCGCTGGCGGACGCCGTACGCACCGCGCTGGAGCCGGTGTGGCGGGGGGCGCCCTCCACCGGCGGCTGGCCGGCGGTCGAGAAGCTGCTCGGCGCGCGCGAGGCGGCGGGCACGCGCGCGTGGCGCGACGACAGGGCGCGCACCCTCCAGGAGGAGGCCGTCGCGGCGGTCCGGGCGGCGGCACCCGAGGGCTTCCGGGTGCTGCTGCACGCCGACCCGGTCTCCTACCACTGCGGCGCCAACGCCGGTGTCGACCCCGCGCACGTCCTGGCCGTGGCGGACGGTGTCGTGGTGCCCTGCACGGGCGGCGCGGATCTCCTCACGCCCTTCGCCGGACAGGGCCGCGCGGACGCCGTCCTGGCCGCCAACCTCACGATCGTCTCCGGCCTGGGCGGCGACCCGGCCGGCCTCGCCACGGCCGCCACCCACGCCCGGCACCTGGGCGCGACCGAACTGAGGCTGTACCACGCCGGTCTGGCCTCGGACGCGGACCTGAGGGCGGTACGGGAGGCACTCGGGGAGTTGTGAGGGGGAGCGGGCGTGCGGGGGCGCGGGTCAGGGCCGCCGACACCGCCAGCAGGAGTGCGCCCGGGGCGGCGAGCAGGAGGCGGTAGTCGACCGTTCCGACCAGCCATGCCCCGGCCGCCAGGCCCACGGCGTTCGGGGCGAGGACGAGGGTCTGGGCGGTCGCCGTCACCCGGCCGACCAACTCGCCCGGAGTCTCGTGCTGCACGGCGGTGAACACGGCGATCAGCACGCAGGGCAGCCCTGCTCCGACGGCCGCGCCGCAGGCCAGGGCCACCGGATCGGACGGTACGGCCCGCAGGGCCACCGCGAGAGCGGTGAGGGCGATGCCGTACGCCGCGAACCGGCGCCCGCCCAGGCGGCGCAGCCAGGACCCCGAGACGAGCCCGGTCAGGACCGAACCGGCGCCTTGGACGGCGTACAGCACTCCGGCGTACGCGGGCGCGTGGCCGAGCGAGTCCACGATCGCGTAGACCAGCGCGCCGTTCACGCCCGCGCACAGCATCGTCGCCCCGCCGGCCAGCACCAGCGGGCGCAGCCGCGGGTGGGACCAGAGGCGGCGCACACCCTCGGCGGTGTGCTCCCGCCAGGATCCGGACGGCCGCTTTGGCGGCTGCTCGCGGACGCGCAGCAGCGTGTACAGGCCTGCCGCCAGGACGAAGGTGACCGCGTCCAGCAGTGCCACACAGGCGCCGCCGTACGCGGCGTACAGACCCGCGCCCGCCAGGGGGGCCAGCAGCTTCATGCCCTCCGTCGCGGTCGTGCGCAGCCCGTTGAAGTCACCGAGCAGCGCCGGGGCGACCGCCTCGGCGACCAGCGCGGACTGGGCGGCGTCGGCCACCAGGCCCAAGGCGCCGTAGAGGAACAGCACCGCGTACAGCAGCCAGAGCCGGCCGGGGGAGCCGACGGCGGGGAGGGGCAGGAGCAGCGCCGCGAGCAGCAGGTTCACGCCGATCAGCAGGGGCCCCCGGCGGGTGCGGTCGGCGAGCGTGCCCAGCAGCGGCCCGGCCAGGGTGGGCGCCCACATGGCGAGCGGGCACAGCGCGGCCTGCCCGGTGGAGCCGGTGAGGTCCTTGACCCACACACCGCACGCCAGCCACAGCGCCGATGTGCCGAACCCGGAGACCACCACGGCGGTCAGGCACAGGGCCGCCCGCCGGTCGCGCACCACCCGGAGCAGCGGCGGCACCGGCACGTCAGTCGTCGTCATGCCTGCCGAGCGTGGGGGTGAGGCCCCGCCGCGCGGATGGGGCAGGTGCCCCGGATTCCGCGCCGCCGGACGGGAATCCGGCACCCCCGGCTCGGTCATCCTCCGCAGACCCGCCTTCCGGAGACCCGCCCTCCTGAGGCGTGCGCACGCCCCCGCGGCCCCCTACGGCGCGCCCCCGATGAGTTCCGCCGCCGACGGCGGTCTGCACCTGCGAGGAAAGACGTCCGCGCGATCTCAAGGAGCATGCGATGACCGAACCGATCCTCGACCTCGGACCGCAGACCCGCATCGTGGTGCGGCTTGCGCAGGGGGTGGGCGAGGAGCACCTCGCCGCCCCGACGCCCTGCCCCGACCTGGCCACCCGGCATCTGCTCGGGCACCTGCTCGGCCTGTCCGCCGCCTTTCGCGACGCGGCCCGCAAGAACCTGGGCCCCACGACCGACACCCGCCCGAACGCCACCGTGCCCGATGTCGGCCCCGGCTGGCGCGAGGAACTGCCCCGGGTGCTCGACGACCTCGCCGAGGCCTGGCGCGACCCGGCCGCCTGGACCGGCACGACCCGCGCGGGCGGCGTCGACCTGCCGGGCGGGGTCGCCGGTGCCGTCGTCGCGGACGAACTGGTGGTCCACGGCTGGGACCTGGCCCGCGCCACCGGCCAGGCCTACGAGCCGGACCCGGCCGCGCTGCGGGCGGCGCACGGATTCCTGCGCGCCGCCGCGGACCAAAACGCCGGGCAGGGCGGCGGCATCTTCGGCCCCGTCGTCCCCGTCCCCGAGGACGCCCCGCTCCTCGACCGCGTGGTGGGCCTGAGCGGCCGCGACCCGCACTGGCGGCCGCGCCCCTGAGCGACCGACCCGGCAGAACCCGCGGGTTTTCTCTGTCAGAAGCGTTGACGAAACCCAGCGCCCCTCTTACCTTCATCGCGTCGTACTTCGTACGTCATATATGAGACGCGATACGCGAGATCCGAGAGGCGCTCATGACCTCCGTGCCCACGCCGATCCCCTCCCGCACGCAGTTCGTGCTGGAGGGGATCAAACACCGCATCCTCACCGGGCAGCTGACGCCCGGCCAGGCCCTGGTCGAGACCGAACTCGCCGCACAGTTCGGGGTGTCGAAGACCCCCGTGCGCGAAGCGCTCAAGACCCTGGCCGGCACCGGACTGGTGGTGATGAACCAGTACAAGGGCGTCACCGTGCGCATGGTGGACGCGGACATGGCGCGCGAGGTCTACGACGTACGGCTGCTGCTGGAGCCCGAGGCGCTGCGGCGCTCGGTACGCCGTACCGCCTCCCTCGACGCCGCCCAGGACGCGCTGCGGCGCGCCGACGCGGCCGCGGACACCGCCGAACGCTCCCTGGCCAACCGCGAGTTCCACCGCGCCCTGTACCTGCCCTGCGGCAACCCGCTGCTCGGCCGGATGCTCGACGAGGTCCGCGACCAGGCCGCCCTCGTCTCCGCCGTGGCCTGGTCCGCCGACCCCTCCTGGGAACAGGAGGCCGCCGAGCACCGGGAGATCCTGCGGCTCGCCCTGGCCGGCGACGCGGACGGCGCCGCCCGCGCCCTCCACGCCCACATCGCCTCCTTCGTGCACCGGGCCTTCCCCGGGGTCCTCGACACCCGGGACCCGCTCGGCACCCCCGCCGAGGAGGGCCGGAAATGAGCGGCGCGACCTTCGAGACCCAGCGGGCGGCCCTCGCCGACGTGGTGGCGATCCCGGTGACCCCGTTCGCCGCGGACGGCTCCGTCGACCGGCCCACCCACCGGGCCCTGCTGCGCCGCCTGCTCGACGGCGGCATCACCACCCTCACGCCGTGCGGCAACACCGGCGAGTTCTACGCCCTCACGCCCGAGGAGCGCCGGCTGGTCACCGAACTGACCGTCGAGGAGAGCGCCGGCCGGGCCAGCGTCCTGGTCGGCGTCGGTCACGACATCCCCACCGCCGTCGCCTGCGCCCGGCACGCCCGCGAGCTGGGCGCGCAGATGGTCATGGTCCACCAGCCCGTCCACCCCTACGTCTCCCAGGGCGGCTGGGTCGACTACCACCGCGCCATCGCAGAGGCCGTGCCCGAACTGGGCGTCGTGCCCTACCTGCGCAACGCCCAGCTGCCCGGCGCCCGCCTCGCCGAACTCGCCGACGCCTGCCCCAACGTCGTCGGCGTCAAGTACGCCGTCCCGGACGCGGCCCGCTTCGCCGCGTTCGCCCGGGACGCGGGTCTCGACCGCTTCGTCTGGGTGGCCGGCCTCGCCGAGCCGTACGCCCCCTCGTACTTCTCCGCCGGCGCCACCGGCTTCACCTCCGGCCTGGTCAACGTGGCCCCCGCAGTCTCCCTGAACATGCTGGAGTCGCTGCGGGCCGGTGACTACCCGGCGGCGATGAAGGTGTGGGAGCAGATCCGCCGCTTCGAGGAACTGCGCGCCGCGGGCGGCTCCGCCGACAACGTCACCGTGGTCAAGGAGGCCCTCGCCTCGCTCGGCCTGTGCCGCCGGGACGTGCGCCCGCCGAGCAGGCCGCTGCCCGAGAGCGGGCGCGCCGAGGTCGCCGCCATCGCCGCCGGGTGGCCGATATGAGCGCGCCGCGCAAGCGTCCCGAAGACCTGCGGAGCCACCAGTGGTACGGCACGGACGGCCTGCGCTCCTTCAGCCACCGCGCCCGCACCCGCCAGCTCGGCTACCTGCCCGAGGAGCACCTGGGCAAGCCGGTCATAGCGATCCTCAACACCTGGTCCGACATCAACCCCTGCCACGTCCACCTGCGCGAGCGCGCCCAGGCGGTCAAGCGCGGAGTGTGGCAGGCGGGCGGTTTCCCGCTGGAGTTCCCGGTCGCCACGCTCAGCGAGACCTTCCAGAAGCCGACGCCGATGCTCTACCGCAACCTGCTGGCGATGGAGACCGAGGAACTGCTGCGCTCCTACCCGGTCGACGGCGCCGTGCTGATGGGCGGCTGCGACAAGACCACGCCCGCCCTGCTCATGGGAGCGGCCTCCGCCGGACTGCCCGCCGTCTTCGTGCCCGCCGGGCCGATGCTGCCGGGGCACTGGCGCGGCGAGGTCCTCGGCTCGGGCACCGACATGTGGAAGTACTGGGACGACCGGCGGGCCGGTCTCATCGGCGACTGCGAGATGGCCGAACTGGAGAGCGGCCTGGCCCGCTCGCCCGGCCACTGCATGACGATGGGCACCGCCTCCACCCTCACCGCCGCCGCCGAGGCGCTGGGGGTGACCGTGCCCGGCGCCTCCAGCATCCCGGCGGTGGACTCCGGGCACGACCGGATGGCGGCCAGGGCCGGGACGACGATCGTCGAACTGGTCCACAAGGGCCGCGGTCTGGGCGACATCCTCACCCGCGAGGCCTTCGAGGACGCCGTCACCACCGTCCTCGGCCTGGGCGGCTCCACCAACGCGGTCATCCACCTGATCGCGATGGCCGGGCGGGCCGGGGTGAAGCTCACCCTCGACGACTTCGACCGCATCGCCCGCACGGTCCCGGTCCTCGCCGACGTCCGTCCCGGCGGCAGCAAGTACCTCATGGAGGACTTCCACTTCGCGGGCGGCCTGCCCGGCTTCCTCTCCCGCATCCCCGACCTGCTCCACCTGGGCCGGCCGACCGTCGCCCACGACAGCCTGCGCGAGCAGCTCGCCGGCGCCCGGGTCCACGACGACGACGTGATCAGGCCCCGCCACAACCCGGTCGCACCCGAGGGCGGGGTGGCCGTCCTGCGCGGCAACCTCTGCCCCGACGGCGCGGTCATCAAGCACATCGCCGCCGCACCGCACCTGCTGCGGCACACCGGCCCGGCCGTCGTCTTCGACGACTACCGCACCCTGCAGCGCACCATCGACGACCCGTCGCTGGGCATCACCGCCGACAGCGTGCTGGTGCTGCGCAACGCGGGCCCCCAGGGCGGCCCCGGCATGCCCGAGTACGGCATGCTCCCGATCCCCGGCCACCTCCTCAAGCAGGGCGTGCGCGACATGGTCCGCATCTCCGACGCCCGGATGAGCGGCACCAGTTACGGCGCGTGCGTGCTGCACGTGGCGCCCGAGTCGTACATCGGCGGCCCGCTCGCCCTGGTGCGCACCGGCGACCTGATCACCCTCGACGTCCGGGCGCGGACCCTGCGCCTGGACGTGGACGACGACGAACTGGCGTGCCGCCGGGCCGCGTGGACGCCGCCGCCCCGGCACTACGAACGCGGCTACGGGGCCCTCTACGCCGAGCAGATCACCCAGGCCGACACCGGCTGCGACTTCGAGTTCCTGGCCCGGCCGGGCGCCGTGCCGGATCCGTACGCGGGCTGACCCCCGGCCGCGCCCGGGGGAGCCCCTCGGGCATGTGTACACAGCAAGCGCTTCCCGCACGCACTGTATCCGCCCCACTGCGAACGGAAAACATCCATGGCCCAAGCCGCAGCCGTGGGGGGGGGGGCGGCCCCCCCCCCCCCCCGGCCGGCCCCCCCCCCCCCCCCCCCCCCCGCGGGGGGGCGGCGCCGCCGGGCCGGCGCGCCCGCGC